>NZ_LNCE01000025.1:0-141775 GCF_001445815.1 Janthinobacterium sp. Ant5-2-1
TTATTTGTGTCAGGCAGGAAAGTGCCAAAATTCAATTGTTAAATAAATTAAATTTGTAATTGGGTAAAATGATCGTTGAAAGTTTGGTGTTTGTCCGTTACCTGTCTAGACAGCTGTTGTTTTTTTGTGACGACATTTACGCCGTGTAAGGTAGGGTGCCGGGCAAAAAAAAGCCGCCCGGAGAGGGCGGCTGGCATTGGCAAAGGCGGCTGTTACTGGAACGCCACTTCCGCAAAGCTGCGCAATTTCCGGCTGTGCAACCGGTCCACGCCTTGGCGGCGCAGCAGTTCCACGGCGCGGATGCCGATGCGCAGATGCTGGTCAACCCTTTCGCGGTAGAAGTGATTGGCCATGCCGGGCAGCTTGATTTCACCGTGCAGCGGCTTGTCGCTCACGCACAGCAAGGTGCCGTAGGGCACGCGGAAACGGAAGCCGTTGGCGGCGATGGTCGCGCTTTCCATGTCCAGCGCGATGGCGCGGCTCTGGCTGAAACGGCGCTCCGGCGTGCGCTGCGGCAGCAATTCCCAGTTGCGGTTATCCGTGCTGGCCACGGTGCCCGTGCGCATGATGTGTTTCAAGTCATGGCCCGTCAGCTGGGTGATTTCCGCCACGGCCGTTTGCAGCGCCTGCTGGATTTCCGCCAGCGGCGGGATCGGTACCCACAGCGGCAAATCCTCGTCGAGCACGTGGTCTTCGCGCACGTACGCATGCGCCAGCACGTAGTCGCCCAGGCTTTGCGTCGTGCGCAGGCCGGCGCAGTGGCCCAGCATCAGCCAGGCGTGCGGGCGCAGCACGGCGATATGGTCGGTGATGGTCTTCGCATTGGCGGGACCGACGCCGATATTGACCATGGTGATGCCGCTGCCATCGGCGCGCAGCAAATGGTAGGCAGGCATCTGCGGCAGGCGCGGCGGGGCGGCGCCCAGCGCATCTTCGCTCTCGACCGTCTGGCCGACCCGGCGCGTGACCACATTGCCGGGTTCGACAAAGGCGATGTAGCCGTCGTCGTCCGATGGCGCGGCCGCATCGGGTGCGCGGTCCATCATGGCGTGGCCCAGACGAATGAATTCGTCGATGTAGAACTGGTAGTTGGTAAACAGGACGAAGTTCTGGAAGTGCTGCGGCGAGGTGCCGCTGTAGTGGCGCAGGCGCTGCAGCGAGTAATCGACGCGCGGGCCCGTGAACAGCGACAGCGGCTGCGCTTCGCCGTGCGCCGGTTCATGCGTGCCGTTGGCGATGCCGTCGTCCATGGCCGACAGGTCGGGCAGGTCGAACAGGTCGCGCATGGCCAGGCGGCGGCCCGCGTCCATATTGCCTTCGATATGGTCATGTTCGGCGAACGAGAAATGCACGGGGATGGGCTGGGCGCTGACGCCCACTTCCAGGTGCACCTTCTGGCCGCTGTTATGGTTTTTCAGCAGCAGGGTGAACTGGTCCAGGTAGTAATCGCCAAACAGGTCGGGACGCGTCAGCGTGGTTTCAAACACGCCGGGACCGGCGACAAAACCGTAGGCCAGCGGCGAGTCGGCGCGCGCCACGGTATCCGTCTGGATGCGCACGAAGGGGTAGCAGGCGCGCACTCTTTCGTGCATGTCTTCGCCGGCGACAAAACGCTGCAGCGCATCGCGCAAATGTTCGATGCTGCTGCGATAAATGGCTTGCACCTGTTCCAGCGCCAGGCGTGGATCGTCGAAGCGGGAGGAGGCGATGAAGGGGGGCGTAAGCAAGCGGATTCTCCTTGTGGCGGTTCGTGCATACCATTGTAAGGCAGCAAGGCCAGTCGCGTTGGACGTGTTTCTCAGCGAACCGGGCCGCTTGACGGATCCAAATAGAATCTGTATTCTATTTGGATGGTCAGACTAGCTAAATTCAACGAAAACAACTTCATCGACAGCGCGATCGCCGTCGTCGCCCAGTGCGGCGTGGGCGCCGTCTCGATGGCCGCCATTGCCGTCAAGGCCGGTGCGCCCATCGGCTCCGTATATCACCGCTTCGATTCGCGCAACGCCATCCTGGCGCGCGCCTGGCTGCGCGTAAAAAGCGACTTCCGCGAGGAAGTGGCCAGCCGCTGGCTCGGTGGCGATACCTGGGCCGGCGTGCATGGCTTGCTGGACTGGTGCCGGCGCAAGCCCGTGTATGCGCGCTTCCTGCTGCAATGCGCGGACAGCCCCGATTTCAGCAATGGCCTCAGCGAGGAATTGCTGGCCGCCGTGGAAGAGGAGCAGGCCGCGCTCGACGCCTGCTTTGTCCGCTGTGCCGAAGCCATGCCCGCCACCACGGAACTGGACCTCGATCACATGCTGCTCAAATTCGTCCTGATCGACGCGCCCGTGGCCGTCGTCAAGCCTTACCTGACCCAGGAGCGGCCGATACCGGCCAGCGTCGACGCCATGCTGCGCGCCTCGCACGACGCCGTGCGCGGCTGGGCCGCCCACACCACCTCACACTAACAAAGAAAAGAATCCCCATGCGCTATTCCACCCAGCTTGAACACGGCAAGAAAATCCCCCTGCACGACGAAGAAGGTTTCATCGGCATGCGCGCGGCCGGCCGCATCGCCGCCGACACGCTCGACTACATCACGCCTTTCGTGAAACCGGGCGTGTCGACGGCCAAGCTCGACGCCCTGTGCGAAGAATTCATGCGCGCCGCCGGCGCCATCCCGGGCACTATCGACTACCACGGCTACAAGCACGCCAGCTGCATCTCCGTCAATCACGTGGTCACGCACGGCATCCCGTCCGAGACCAAGATCCTCAAAGTGGGCGACATCCTCAATATCGACGTGACGCCCAAGTTCAATGGCTGGTTCGGCGACACCAGCCGCACCTTCAAGGTGGGCGCCGTCTCCATCCTCGCCAACCGCCTTGTCAACACGGCGTATGAAGCCATGATGGCCGGCATCCACACCGTGCGTCCGGGCGCGACCCTGGGCGACGTGGGCGCCGCCATCGAAGCGGTGGCCAAGGCGCAGGGCTTTTCCTCCGTGCGCGACTTCTGCGGCCATGGCGTGGGTCAGGTCTTCCACGACACGCCGCAAGTGCTGCATTACGGCCGCGCCGGCACGGGCATCGTGCTGGAACCGGGCATGATCTTTACCATTGAACCGATGCTCAACGTGGGCAGCTACCAGGTCAAGGTCTTGCCCGACAAATGGACGACGGTGACGAAAGACCGTTCGCTGTCGGCGCAGTTCGAGCACTCGCTGGCCGTGACGGAAACGGGTTTTGAAATCTTTACCCTGACCGGTTTGACCGAACCGCTGGTGTAAGCATGGATGACGCGCGCCGGCAGCAGCTTACCGATATCGTCGCCGCGAAAGCCGGCGTGGATGTCGCTTGCGCGGCGCGCCACCTGGCGCTGCATGATGACGACGTGGCGGCCGCCCTGCGCGGCATCGACGCTGAACGTTATACGTTGACGCAGCGGCTGCTGAACAAATACCGGCGCGATCCGGAAGACGCGCTGCAGCACGTGGCGCTGGCCGTGCTGCAGCAGGAAGGCATCGGCAGCGACAGCGTGCTGCGCGCGGAGCGCATCGCGGCCCTGGCGCCGCCCGTCGCCGGCATGGTGATGCTGGCCGAGTGGCTGGCCTATGTGGACTGGGAAGGCTACGACAGCGCCCTGTACGCGAATATCGACGCGGTGGCGGCGTTCATCGCCGGCGCACTGGACCTGCCCGAGGTGGCCGCCAATCTGCTGCAGGCGCGCGACGAAACGGTGTTCGAAGCGCAGCGCCCCGCGCTGGCTGCCGCGGCCCTGCTATTCATCGAACGCCACATCGCGCTCTTTCCCTGAGAGTGCCCTGCGTCTTACAATGGCGGCAAGCACTGTTGCCCCATTTTGAAGACTTCCGCATGAGCGATTTTCCCGAAGATATCTACACCGAGCCGTCCGCCGACGTGCACACCCTGAACAACCTGGGCCCCTTGACGGGCATGGCCGGCATCTGGACGGGTACGCGCGGCCTGGACGTCAAGCCGAAGGCCGATGGCCCGCGCAAGCAGGCCTTTGTCGAGCGCATCGAACTGCAGCCGATCGACCCCGTCACCAACGGCCCGCAACTGTTCTACGGCTTGCGCTACTACATCCACATCACCAAGCCGGATCAAGTCAAGACGTATCATGAGCAGGTGGGCTACTGGCTGTGGGAGCCGGCCACGGGTGCCGTGATCCAGACCCTGGCCATCCCGCGCGGCCAGATCGCCATGGCGTCCGGCACGACGACGGCGGACGCCACCAGTTTCGAGCTGGTGGCCAAGCGCGATTCGACGGCGTACGGCATCTGCTCGAATCCCTTCCTCGAACACGCGTTCACCACCGTCGAATACCGCATCAAGGTCGATATCCACGCCGATGGCACGTGGGGCTACGATGAAGACACGGTCATGCTGATCCGCGGCAAGGACGAACCGTTCCATCACACTGACCGCAACCTGCTGACGAAAATCGCCGAACCGACGCCGAATCCGATGGCCTTGCAGGCGCTGGCGGCGGCAGCTTAAGGTTTGCCTTGCGCCACCGCCTTGATGGCGCGCTCCTCGCCCATGGCGGCGGCGATCTTCCAGCGCTGCATGGCGCTGGCGCGGTCCGGGCGTTTCAAGCCCGCGCCTTCCCAGTCCATCAGTCCCAGGTTGTAGATATCGCCCGCGCTGCCCTTGTCGGCGGCGAGGGTGAACCATTTGCGCGCTTCCTTGTGGTTGACGGGAATCTGGTAGCCGCGCACGTGGTACAGGCCCAGTAAGTGCATGGCTTGCGCATTGCCCTTGTTCGCAGCCTGTTTCAGCAAATCGAGGCCGCGCGCCATGTTGCGCGGCTCTTGCCAGCCTTCGGCCAGCATCACGCCTTTCGCCGTCAGCGCATAGCTGTCGTTCTTCACGAGACCCTTGCCGATCAGGGGCTTGGCAGCCACCTGGCGCGCTTCGCGCTGCTGCGCCGTTGGCGCGGTGACGGGACCGGGCTTGCCTTCGCCCATCAGCAGCATCCAGCCATAAAGACCATACGCACCGGCGTCGCCCTTGCCGACCAGGCTTTCCAGCATGGCCAGCGCCTGCACCTTGTCGCCATTTTCGTACAGCTTGACGGCCTTGGCGCTACTCGCATCTGGCTGCACTGGGGCTGGCACATGAGGCGCGATGGGCGCCGACGCGATGGCCGTTTGCGGCGGTGGAGCAGCCGGGCGCACGCGCACCGGCAAGCCATAGCTGGCGGCCAGCACGGCCAGAGTGGCGGGCGCGAGGATCAGCACTTGCGCCAGCTGGTTGCGGCGGCCCTTGCCGGCGATGCCCATGGCCCGTTCGGCTTGCCGCTCGCCGCCCAGCGCCTCGCTCAGCACGGCTTTCACCTTGCGGTTGAACAGCCAGTAGCCGGCGCACGTGACGAGCAAGCCGGCGACGGCGGCCGCACCGCGTCCGGCGAAGAACCAGGTGGCGATGGCGGCGACCAGCGCGGCCAGCGCGCTTTTCCACCAGAATTGCTTGGCCAGCCGCGTGTAGACCTGGCGCAGGGCGCCGAGCACGCAGGTACGTACATTGTTGGCATAGTCGGCGGAGACGACATCGACGTGCGCGTGGTCCGCGTCGCCGCTGAGGACGGACTCGATCACGTCCGCATTCAGTTCCGAGGCGGCCACGTCGCGCAGCGGCGTCAGCAAACCTTGCACGTGGGCCGAGAACAGGCCGTCGTCGGCGCTGCCGGCCAGTGCGTCGCTGAGCGCCTTGAGGTCGCCGCGCAGCAGCTTTTCCACGATGTCGTCCAGGGTCAGCCAGCGCAAGTCCGTGCCATACGCCACCAGGTGGTGCTTTTCCGCGTTGCACGATGCATCGAGGCGCACGATGCGCAGCTTGGCCGCATACAGGGCGTCGACCTCCTGCGGCTGGTCTTCATTGTAAATGCTCACTTTCGCCAGTGCCAGGCTGCTGGCAATGGCTGCCAGTGAGTGCACGCTCTCCTTGTCGCGGATGCGGCGCGCATCGTCGGGCGCCTGCTTGGGCAGGCTGACGCTGTAGCCGGGTGTCACATGTACGTCGACCCAGGCCGCCTTGCCCACCTTGCCGGAACCGTCGCACGGGTTGCAGCGCAAGTCGCCCACGCCGCTGCAGGTGCGGCACGTGACCTTGCCGCTGGCGCGGCAGGTACCGCAATTGATGCTGCCGGAACCGTGGCAAGTGTTGCAGCTGACCTTGCCGTAGCTACAATGGTAGCAAGAACGGTATTCGGTGCGGTACTGGGGCCGCGTTTCGCTGTGGTAGCTGGTGTGCGAGCTGCCGTTGCTGTAGGTGGTAGTGGGCACTTGCACCGTGATGTAATCGGTGACTTGTTCGGACACCGTGCCGCTGCCGCTGCAATACGAGCACGATACCTTGCCGCTGCCGTAGCAGCCATACGCGTCGCAGCTGACGGTGCGCCCGCCGTGGCAGTTCCAGCACGTTTCCGTCGTCGCGCCGTGGCAGGTGTGGCAGCCGATGCGGCCTTTTCCATGGCAGTTGCCGCAGGTGTCCAGGTGCCAGTACTTGACGGCGTGCGGCAGGTAGACGCCCGCCTCGACGCCGTTGTAGGCCTGGCCTGCCTGGCGCAAGTCATTGTCGAGCTTGCCCGCCGCGCGGCGCAGCCTTTCCTTTTCCTGCGCGTGAGCGAGCGCTCCCACTTCATGGGAGCCGCAGCGGCAGTCATTGCCCGCTGGCGTGAAATAGCCATTGATAACGCGCTGCTCGAAGCGCGCCTCAAGCGCATAGTTCGCCTGCAGCGAAAACTCCTGCAGCACGTCTTCCTCGCCCAGCGGCGTGATGTCGTGCGGTTCGAAACGCGTCTTGTCCTGCACCAGGGTGCGCAGCTTGCCCAGCACCGTGGGGACGTCTTCTTTCTCGAGGCGGATGGGCGCCGTCACGGCCATTGCTGATGCCTGGGGCATGTCCTCGCTGCCCTGGATATCGGTGGCCGTGTCGGTGCTGGGGTTCATGCGCGTCCTTTTGCTCTCTGGAAAGATGTTTGAATTTTAGCATCCCAATATGACAAACCATGACAAAGCGGACCCGCTTTTTCAGCGCAGGCCGCGACGGAACTGGTCGGGCGTGCCGCCGCTCTGGCGGCGAAACATGGCGATGAATGCGGAAGCC
The DNA here is from genome assembly GCF_001445815.1 of Janthinobacterium sp. Ant5-2-1. Taxonomy (NCBI): domain Bacteria; kingdom Pseudomonadati; phylum Pseudomonadota; class Betaproteobacteria; order Burkholderiales; family Oxalobacteraceae; genus Janthinobacterium; species Janthinobacterium sp. Ant5-2-1. The sequence goes on from NZ_LNCE01000025.1 coordinate 7,116, forward strand.
GTGCTGTAGCCCAGTTCCAGCGCGATCGCCTGCACGGTGTCTCCCTGTTCCAGCAGGGGCAGGGCGGCCAGGAAGCGCTGGCGCTGGCGCCATTCGCCGAACGGCATGCCCAGTTCGCGCTGGCAGCGGCGCGCCAGCGTGCGTTCCGTCACGTGCAGTCGCGCGGCCCACTCGGCCAGTGAGCGGTTACTGCCCGGCTCCGCCTGCAGGGCGGCCAGCAGCGCCGCGATGACGGGCTCGTCGCTGCCCGGCAGGTAGTTGCGGCTGCACGGCGCCAGTTGCAGCTGGTCGACCAGCACTTGCGCCAGGCGCTGGTCGGCTTCCGTGGCGGGCGTGGTGATGTTGCGCTCGGCAAAGTCGCCGAGGATGGCCTTGAGCAGGGGACTCAATACCAGCGCGCACGGCTGCGCCGGCAGTTGCGCGCACAGGCTGGCGTCGATGTAGGCGGAGTGAAACACGACATCCTGGCGGATATAGCCGTCGTGCAAGGTCTCGGGCGGTATCCATACGGCGTACTGGGGCGGCGACAGGTAGCGCTGGCCCGCCACCATAATTTCCATCACGCCTGTGGAGCAATACGTGAGCTGTCCCCACGGATGGCTCTGGTAATCGAATTGCTGGTGCGCGTGGTAATCGTCGAGGCGGAAATACACGGGATAGGGCAGGACGTCGGAAACGGCGGGGAAATGCTGGTTGCTGGCCATGGTGTTTTTGTCCTGTTCTTCGCATCGTTTGTCCGGTATGCATTATATCCATGGAATCGGACCATGCGAAAATGGCGGTCTTGAATACTGGAGTCCGCCGCATGCAAGCCAAGCACTATCTGTTACCCGTGATCGCCGTGCTGATCTGGGCCATCAACACCATCGTCAGCAAGATGGCTGTCGGCGTGATCGATCCGGCCGCCATCTCGTTCTACCGCTGGCTGCTGGCCGGCGTGCTGCTGGCGCTCGTGTTTGCCCGTCCCGTGTGGAAGCAGCGGGCCGTGGTGAAGCCCTACTTGGGCAAGCTGTTTGTGCTGGGCATGTTGGGCATGGTGATGTACCAGTGCCTCGCCTACATCGCCGCGCAAACGACGACGGCCACCAACATGGGCATCCTCGCATCCATGATGCCGCTGCTGGCCGTGGGTCTGTCCGTGCTGCTGCTCGGTGAGGCGCCCACCGTGGGCGGCGTGTTTGGCGGCCTCGTGTCGCTGCTGGGCCTGGCTTACCTGCTCAGCCATGGCGACCCGGCCGCCCTGATCGCCCATGGCGCGGCCGTGGGCGACGCCCTGATGCTGCTGGCCTGCCTGTCGTATGCGGGCTATGGCGTGCTGCTCAAGCGCTGGAAGATTCCCCTGAATAACTGGCATTCGCTGCTGATCCAGGTGTGGTGCGCCGTGCCCGTGCTGTTCGTGTATTACCTGAGCCAGTCCGCGCCGCCCGTCACCAGCGCCGGCTTGCCGCTGGTGCTGTTTGCCGGCATTCCCGCCTCCATCATCGCGCCGTTCTTGTGGATGCATGGCCTGGCCAAGCTGGGCCCCAGCCGCGCGACGACCTTGATGAATCTGCTGCCCGTATTCACGGTGATCATCGCCATGCTGTTCCTCGGCGAAACCTTGCACAGCTACGACGTCATCGGCGGCGGCGTGACCCTGCTGGGCGTGGTGATGGTGCAGTATCTGAAACGTCCGCTGCGCCGCGCACCGGCATAGTTTTTTTTGCTATGCTGGTGTTTTGAACAAGGAGGCGCCATGCCCAGCATCGATACACTGTTGAGTGAACTGGAAGCATTTGGTAACAGCAACGATGCGGCGCACACGGCGCGCGCCAGCCGCATGCTCAATATCACGCGCGACACGGGCGAATTGCTGGCCGTGATGGTGCACGCGCGCGGCGCGCGGCGGGTGCTGGAAATCGGCACCTCGAACGGTTATTCCACTCTGTGGCTGGCGCGCGCCGTGCAGGCGCTGGGCGGCAAGGTCGTGACGGTGGAAAAGGCGCAGGACAAGTTCGACATGGCGCACGACAACTTCGTGCGCGCGCAATTGCAGGGCGCGATCGGCCAGTTGCTGGCGGACGCGGGCGACGTGCTGCGCGATGCGGCGGACGGCGCCTACGATTTCATCTTCCTCGATTCCGCCCGCCAGCAATACGCGCAATGGTGGCCGCAGCTGGACCGCGCGCTGGCGGCCGGCGGCGTGCTGGTGGTCGACAACGCCAGTTCGCATTACGCGGACATGGCCGGCTTCATCGAGGCCGTGCGCGCCGACAGCCGCTACACGACGTGCCTGGCCACGGTCGGCAAGGGCGAATTCATCGCCGTCAAGGCGGGCAACTGATTATTCGGCAACGATAGCCGCTTCCAGCACGTGCACCAGGGATTCGACGCCTTGCGCATCGACGTCGTCGAAGCGGCCCGTCAATGGACTGTCGAGGTCGAACACGCCGATGATCTGGCCGTTGGCAAACACGGGCACCACCAGCTCGGAACGGGAATTGACGTCGCAAGCGATATGGCCGGGAAACGCATGCACGTCCTGCACGACGATGGACTTGCCTTCGACCACCGTGGTGCCGCACACGCCGCGGCCTTTCTTGATGCGGATGCAGGCGGGCTTGCCCTGGAACGGCCCCAGCACCAGTTCCTCGCCCTTGAGAAAATAAAAGCCGGCCCAGTTGAGGCCCGGCATGGTGTTGAAGACCAGCGAACTGAAGTTGGCCGTATTGGCGATGAAGTCGGTCTCGCCCGACAGCAAGCCTTGCAGCTGCGCGCGCAAGTCCGCATACATGGCTTGCTTGGCGGCGGGGGTATCGGTGCCGTAGGCGGCGTCGCTGATGGTAAACGTCATGGTCGTGGTGGCGCTTGAAAATGGGGAAGGCGACATGGTAGCGCGTTCGGGTCATCCGCGTGTGGCGCTCACTTTTTCAGGTGTTCTTGCGCCAGTTGGCGCAGCAGGGGCAAGGCCGCATGGCCGTGGTCGGCTTGCCAGGCCAGGCCGATGCCGGCCGCCAATTCTTCGCCCTCCGCCAATGGCCGGTAAGCCACGCCATCCAGGCGCAGCGCGCGGAACGAATCGGCCAGCAGGGCCATGCCCTTGCCGGCGGCCACGTCGCCCAGCAGCACATGGTGGTCGGGCGCTTCGCGCAAGAACATTGGCGCGAAACCATGGCGGCGAAATACTTGCTGGCAATGGTCGAAGAAGGCGGGCTGGCGTGCCCGCTCGAACCAGTAGACGGGCTCCTGAGAGATGTCAGACAGACTCAGCTTGCGCTTTTTCGCCAACCGGTGACCGGCGGGCAGGGCCAGCATCATGGACTGTCGCGCCAGCGGCTGCACGGCCAGCTCGAACGTGGCGCTGGGCAAGGCAAGCAGGACCGCATCGAGCTGGCCCTTGCGCACGGCCGCGACCAGGCGTGGCGACGGGGCCGCCGTCAATTCCAGGCGGACATTGCCCAGTTGCTCCTCCAGCGCCGCTAGCAGCGGCCGGAACAGGCCTGCCGCCACGGAACTCGTCAAGCCCAGGCGCAGGCGCGCGGGTGCCCTGTCTTGCCGCAGCGATTGCTGCGCCGTCTCCAGCAAATCGAGGATGTGCAGCGCCTGCGGCAGCAGGGTGCGTCCCGCTTGCGTCAAGGCCACGCCTTGCGTGTCGCGCTCGAACAGGCGCGCGCCCAGCTTGTCTTCCAGCCCCTTGATGGCGCGCGACAATGGCGGCTGGGTCATGTGCAATTGCTCCGCCGCCTGGCGGAAATTCAGGCAGCGGGCGACGGCGCAAAACAGGCTCAAGGCATGGGTGTCGAGGGCTCTCATACCAGAAAGGTATCACGAAATCGGGCATTCCCTTGCCACCCGGCGCGGTCCAGACTGGCGGCATCGAGTCAACAACTGAGGAGAGCAGCATGCAACAGCGACGCATCGGCAATAGCGGCATGAGCAGTTCGGCATTGGGCCTGGGCTGCATGGGCATGTCGGAATTCTACGGCGCCACGGACGAGGCGCAATCCCTGGCCACCCTGGAAGCGGCCTTGGCGGCGGGCGTGACCCTGTTCGACACGGCCGACGCCTACGGTTTCGGCCACAACGAACAATTGCTGGGGCGCTTTTTGGCGCGCCATCGGGGCCAGGCCCTGATCGCCACCAAGTGCGGGCTGGCGCGCGAGGCGGGCAGTTATGCGCGCCGCGTCGACAATTCCCCCGCCTACATCCGCCAGGCGTGCGAAGCGTCGCTGGCGCGCCTGGGCGTGGACGCCATCGACCTGTTTTACCTGCACCGCCTGAACCTCGAGACGCCACTGGAAGAGTCGATGGGCGCGCTGGCGCAACTGCGGCAAGAGGGCAAGATCCGCGCCGTGGGCCTGTGCGAAGTAAGCGCCGCCACCTTGCGGCGCGCGGCGGCGATCTGCCCCGTGGCCGCCGTGCAGAGCGAATACTCGCTGTGGACGCGCGAACCGGAGCAGGGCGTGCTGGCCGCCTGCCGCGACGTGGGCGCCAGTTTCTTTGCCTACAGCCCGCTGGGGCGCGGTTTCCTGACGGGCGCCATCGCCGATGCGGCCAGCTTGGACGCGGGCGACTTTCGCCATTTCAATCCCCGCTTTGCCGCCGAGAACCTGGCGCGCAATCAGGCCATCGTCGCGCAGGTCAGGGACATCGCGCACGAAAAAGGCTGCACGCCGGCCCAGCTGGCGCTGGCCTGGCTGCTGGCGCAAGGCGACGACATCATTCCCATTCCCGGCACCAAGCGCATCGCGTATCTGCACGATAATCTCGGCGCGCTGGCCGTGCGGCTGGATGGGGCCGAACTGGCGACGATGAACGCTGCCTTTCCCCTGGGCATGGCGGCGGGTGCGCGCTATACGGACGAGGGCATGAAGGGCGTGGATGCCTGAAAAAAACGCGCGAGTGTACGCCAGCGTACCTAACTGAAACTTTCTCTGCAGGATAATTGCCGGCGATCTGCTAGCATTTGGCAGTGACTGCGCGCTGCGCTATGCACGCCGTTCAATGTTCAGGTATCCGATGAGGTGGATGTTGTTAGATGACGATATTTTCGATATAGAACTGAAGTTATTGCTTGAGGGAATACTGCTGCGCTATCAGCACGATTTCCGCGATTATTCCGTGGCGTCCCTGCGCCGGCGCATGCGCCAGGCCATGGAGCGCTTCGGCTGCGCCAGTCTGTCGCAATTGCAGGACCGCATCTTGCACGAGCCAGCCATGTTCGCGCAGATGCTGCAGTTTTTCACGGTGCAAGTGAGCGAGATGTTCCGCGATCCCGCGTATTTCCGCGCCTTGCGCGAAAAAGTCGTGCCCATCCTGCACACCTATCCTTCGATCAAGATCTGGGTGGCCGGCTGCAGCAGCGGGGAAGAGGTCTGGTCGCTGGCCATCTTGCTGGAAGAGGAAGGCTTGCTCGAGCGCAGCATGATCTACGCGACCGACATCAACGTCGAAGCGCTGGCCGCCGCCGAAGCGGGTATCTATCCGGTCGAGCGCATCGCCCAGTTCAGCGAGAATTACCAGCTGGCGGGCGGCAAGCGCTCGCTGTCCGACTATTACACGGCCGCCTACAAGGGCGCCATCTTTGACCGGCGCTTGCGGCGCCAGTTCGTCTTCGCCGACCATAGCCTGGCGACGGACAGCGTGTTTTCGGAGGTGCACATGGTTTCCTGCCGTAATGTCATGATTTATTTCAATAAAGACTTGCAAGACCGCAGCCTGGGCCTGTTTCACGAAGCGCTGGTGAACCGGGGCTTCCTGGGCCTGGGCATGAAGGAAAGCCTGCATTTCAGCCGCCATGCGGACAGCTTCAACGAGCTGAGCCCGGCCGAACGCATTTTCCAGCGTGCCTGACATGCTGCCAAGCTGCGACGTCGCGCCACCGCCCGCCGGCCTGCGCCTGATCGCCATCGGCGCCTCTGCCGGCGGCGTGGAAGCGCTGGGCATCGTGCTGCGCGCCTTGCCCGCCACCTGCCGCGCGGCCGTCGTGGTGGTGCTGCACCTGGCGCCGAGCCGCTCGAGCCAGTTGCCACAGTTGTACGCGGAACGTTGCCAGCTGCCCTTGCGCGAGGCGCAGGATAAGGAGCCGCTGCAAGCGGGCACCGTGTATTTCGCCCCGCCTGACTATCACCTGCAAGTGGAGCCCGATGGCTGTTTTTCCCTGTCACAGGAAGCGCCCGTGTATTTTTCGCGCCCATCGATCGATGTCTTGCTGGAAACGGCGGCCTTGGCTTACCGGCGCGCCATGCTGGCCATTATCCTGACGGGCGCCTCGGCCGATGGCGCGGCGGGCCTGGCGCGCGTGCGGCAGCTGGGCGGCAGTGCCTGGGTGCAAGACCCGCAGCGGGCCAGTTGTGGCATCATGCCGGCGGCCGCGCTCAAGCTGGCGGGCGCCGACCGCGTGCTCGATTTGCCGCAAATGGCGGCCAGCCTGGCATTGCTGGGCAACGGCGAACACAAGTGAATGGGAGTGGTGTAGTGCGTGTAATATATGTGAAAATTGAAACAATGTTTATGTCCATATCGAAACACGATGGCGTCTCGCCGTTGCGATGCCTGAAGATGACCCCGTGACCGCACCTATCCATATCCTCGTCGTTGACGACATCGCGCAAAACCTGGTCGCCGCCGAAGCCGTGCTGGCACGGCCCGGTATTGTCATCCTGAAGGCAAGCTCGGGCGCGCAAGCGCTGGAATTGCTGTTGACACATGAAGTGGCGCTGGCCCTGATCGACGTGCAAATGCCGCACATGGATGGTTTCGAGCTGGCCGAGCTGATACGCGGCAGCGAGCGCACGCGCAGCATTCCCCTGATCTTCCTCACGGCCGCGTCGCGCGAACCGAGCTACAGCTTCCGCGGCTACGAGGCGGGCGCCGTCGATTTCCTCTACAAGCCCATCGACGTGAAAGCCTTGCAAAGCAAGGTGGCCGTATTGGTCCAGCTGTACCGGCAGAAACGCGAATTGTCGGCCCAGCTCGACGAACTCAAGCATGCATTGCACCTGAATGAACTGTTTACGGCCGTGCTGGGCCACGACTTGCGCACGCCCCTGTCCGTCGTGATGAACGGCGCCATGCTGCTGCCGATGATGAGCGACCACCCGAAGGTGATCGTCACGGCGCAGCGCATCGAAAGCAGCGCCAAGCGCATGGGGCGCATGGTCGACCAGTTGCTGGACCTGGCGCGCATCCGTTCCGGCACGATGGAGTTGCGCAGCAGCACGCACGACTACCTGGCGCTGGCGCGCGCCATCGTCGAGGAATTCGAGACGGCTGGCCAGGCCCCGCTGGTCGAGGTCAGCAGCGTGGGCGACTTGCACGGTCAATGTGATGCGGGCCTGCTGTCGCAAGTCATCTCGAATCTGTTAAGCAATGCCATCACGCATGGCGAGCCGGGCGCGCCCGTGCAACTGGCCCTCGATGGACGGGACGCCGGCCGCATTGAATTGCGCATCGCCAATCGCGGCGTCATTCCCGCCGCCTTGCTGCCGACCCTGTTCGAGCCGTTCCAGCAGGCGGGCGAGAAGCGCAGGACGGGGCAGGGCCTGGGGCTGGGCCTGTACACGGTGAACATGTTCGTCAAGGCCCACGGCGGCACGGTCGAGATCAGCTCGACGGCCGCCCATGGCACGCTGGCGACCGTGCGCATCCCGCGCCAATGCCAGGTGCGCGTGCAAGCGGAAATGGCCACATGAGCGCGCCAGCCTGGCCGCGCGGCGGCGGCAACATGGGCGAGCTGGTGCGCCAGCGCGACTGGTCCGCCACCAGCCTGGGCGCCCTCGATGGCTGGCCCGCCCATTTGCGCACCAGCGTCGACATCGTGCTCAATTCACCGATGGCGATGGTGCTGATGTGGGGCCCGCAGCACGTGATGATTTACAACGACGACTACATCCAGATTGCAGGAGAGCGCCATCCGGCGGCGCTGGGCGGCACGGTGCCGGGCATCTGGCCCGAAATCTGGGACTGGAACGCGCGCATCCTCGAAGCGGGACTGCGCGGCGAGACGCAGGTGCACCGCGAATGCTGTTTGCCGCTGTTGCGTGGCGGACAGCGCACGGACGTCTGTTTCGACCTGTATTACACGCCCGTGCATGGCGCCGATGGCCAGGTGGACGGCGTGCTGTGCACGGCACTGGAATTGACGGCGCGCATGGAAGAAGGGCGCCAGCTGAAGCTGGCCACGGCCGAGCTGGGCAAACTCAACACCACCTTGCAGGCCGAGAGCGAGGCCGTGCGCGCGGCCAACCGCCGCCTGGGCGAGGAGCGCGCCCTGCTGCGCGCCCTGTTCCAGCAGGCGCCCAGCTTCATGGCCATGCTGCGCGGGCCGCAGCACGTGTTCGAACTGGCGAACGAGCATTATCTGCGCCTGGTCGGCCACCGCGATCTGCTGGGCAAGACAGTCGAAGCGGCCTTGCCTGAAGTCAAGGAGCAAGGTTTCATCGAACTGCTCGACCAGGTCTACCGCACGGGCGAACCGTACGAGGGACGCCAGGTGAAGGTGGATTTGCAGACGGCGGACGGGCAGACGGGCCAGCGCCAGATCGATTTCGTCTACCAGCCCATCAAGGATGACGAGGGCGTGGTCACGGGCATTCTCGTCGAAGGCATCGATGTCACCGAACGCATGGAAGGCGAGGAGCGCTTGCGCCTGGCACAGCAGGCGGGCGGCATCGGCACCTTCGAATGGTTCCCCGAGACAGGCGCGATGCTGGTGTCGCCCACTTTCCGCCGCCTGTGGGGCATTGCCGACGAGGAAGAAGTAACGGAACGCCTGCTGGTGAGCCTGGTCGATGCGCGCGACCAGCAAAAGGTCGGGCCGAGCAAGCTTGACGTGGCGCCCAATCCCCTGGAATACGTGGAGTACCGCATCCGCCGTCCCGCCGATGGCGCGCTGCGCTGGATCGCGCGCCAGGGCGAGGTGGTGGCCGGCCGCGTGCCGGGCCAGCGCCGCTACGTGGGGGTGTCGTTCGACGTGACGGAGCGGCGCCAGATCGAGGATGAACTGAACGCCAGCCAGGAACGCATGGCGGCCATTTTCGGCCAGGCCTCGGTGGGCTTGTCCGAACTGGGCCTCGATGGCCGCTTCCAGCGCGTCAACGGCGCCCTGTGCTGCATGCTGGGCCGCTCGGCCGAAGAGCTGCTGAACCTGAACATGAACGACATCATGCATCCGGCGGACGTGCCCGGCAACAGCGTGCTGTTCCGGCGCCTGGTGGAAACGGGCGAATCGTTCTCTCTGGAAAAACGCTACCTGAAGCCCGATGGTTCGCAAGTGTGGGTGTCGAGCAATGTCAGCCGGCTGGTCGATGAACAAGGACAGACGCGTTCCCTGATCGCCGTCAAGACGGATATCACGGACCGGCGCCGCGTGGAAAAAGCGCTGCATGAATTGAACGAAACGCTGGAACACCGGGTCGAACAGGAAGTCGGTGAGCGCACCAAGGCCGAAGACGCCTTGCGCCAGGCGCAGAAGATGGAAGCCGTGGGTCAGCTGACGGGCGGTATCGCGCACGATTTCAATAATGTGCTGCAAATCATTTCCGGCAATTTGCATCTGCTGCAGCATCTGGCGGGCACGGATGGCCTGATGCGCCAGCGCCTGGACACGGCGATTGCCGCCGTCGAGCGGGGCGCCAAGCTGTCGTCGCACCTGCTAGCGTTTGCGCGGCGCCAGCCCTTGCAACCGGTGGTGGCCGACTTGGCGCGCGTAGTGCGCAACATGGATGCGCTGCTGCGGCGCGCCCTGGGCGAAGCGATCGACATCGTGCTGGTGGGCGGCGGCGGGCTGTGGAATACCCTCGTCGACCGCAGCCAGATCGAGAACGTCATCCTCAACCTGGCCATCAATGCGCGCGACGCCATGGATGGCGTGGGCAAGCTGACCATCGAGCTGGGCAATGTCGTGCTCGACGAACAGTATGTGCACAACCTGGTCGACGTGCCGGCGGGGCAGTACGTGATGCTGTCGGTGACCGATACGGGCCGCGGCATGAGCGGCTCGGTGCTGCAGCGCGCGTTCGAGCCCTTCTTCACCACCAAGCCGGAAGGCGCGGGCACGGGCCTGGGCTTGTCGATGGCGTATGGCTTTGTCACGCAAAGCCGTGGCCATATCCGCATTTACAGTGAACCTGGCGTAGGTACGGGAGTCAAAATCTATTTGCCCCGTTCCCTGATGGCGGAAGCGGACGAGGAACTGGAATTGAGCGGCGTCGTCACGGGCGGCACGGAAACGGTGCTGGTGGTGGAAGACGACGTGGGCGTGCGCACCACCGTGGTCGACATGCTCGGCGCGCTTGGCTACAAGGTGCTCAAGGCCGAAGATGGCGAAAGCGCGCTGGCCGTGCTGCACAGCGGCGCGCAGATCGACCTGCTGTTTACGGACGTGATCATGCCCGGTCCCGTCAGCAGCACGGAGATGGCGCGCCAGGCGCGCGAGTTGCAGCCCGATATCGCCGTACTGTTTACGTCGGGCTACGCGCAGGATGTCATCGTGCACGAAGGGCGTCTCGACGCGGGAGTGGAATTGCTCAGCAAGCCGTACCGGCGCGAAGAGCTGGCGCGCAAGCTGCGCCACGTGCTGGCCAACCGCCAGCAGCAAATGCGTGCGCGCCAGTTTGAACGGTCCGGCGCGCCGGTGGCTGGCAGCAGCACGTCGGTCAGCATGCTGGGAGGCGGCACGCCGGGGCTGGACTTGACGGGCCACGCACCGGAACCGCAGGGGGACATGCCGACATCGATGAAGATACTCGTGGTGGAAGACAATCTCGATTCGCAGCTGATGGTGTGCGAACTGGTGGGCATGCTGGGCCACACGGTCAGCGGCGTATCCGATGGCGAGGCGGCGTGGAAATTGCTCAACGAGCAAGACTTCGATATCCTGTTTACGGATGTCAGCCTGCCGGGCATGTCCGGCATCGCGCTGGCGCGCATGGTACTGCGCGATAAACCGGGCATGCGCATCATCTTTTCCACGGGCTACGGCAAGGAATCGATGGATGAACTGGGCTTTTCCGCCAGCGTCTTGCGCAAGCCCTATGATTTGCTGGAGTTGCAAGCGGCACTCGACCAACCCTGACGGGCATGCGCCGCACGGCTTGCCTGTCTCATCCGCGAGGTAAAGCATGACCCCTGAACTGACGATGCTGGCCTGCACCCTGGTGCTGGCGCTGGTGCAAATCCTCCTGCCCGCGCTGTTCCGCACGCGCGAAACGGGCACGGCCTATAACGTGAGCGCCCGCGATGGCGACGGGCCGCCCGTGGGCAAGATCACGGGCCGCTTGCGGCGGGCCCAGGCGAATCTGTTTGAAACCCTGCCCCTGTTCGCCGCCGCCGTGCTGATCGCCCACGTGACGGCGCAGGAAAGCGCGCTGACCTTGTACGGCGCCGCCCTGTACCTGGCCGCGCGCGTGCTGTATCTGCCCCTGTATGCGTTTGGCGTGCCCATCGTGCGCACGCTCGTGTGGTGCGTGTCGATTGCCGGCTTGCTGATGCTGTTCTGGGCCATCCTGTTTGCTTCTTGATATCCTACACGGGCTGTAGCAGCCGTCCTATGGCGGCGCGCCAGGCCCGGCCTTAAAGTAATTGCAGCCAGGCGCAAGGGCGCCGGCATGGCGCTTTTACTTTTGGGATGGCAACGATGCAGCTTACTGCGAACAAGTCCGGTCGACTCATTCAGCGCCTGCTGCGCTCGGTTTTTGGCGTGGCGCGGCTGCGCACGGGCCAGCAGGAAGTCATCGACAGCGTGCTGGCCGGACGCGACACCCTGGCCATCATGCCCACCGGCAGCGGCAAGTCCCTGTGCTACCAGTTGCCCGCCGCCCTGTTGCCGGGCGCGACCCTGGTCGTGTCGCCGCTGATCTCGCTCATGAAAGACCAGCTGGAAAAGCTGCATGAACTGGGCATCACGGCCGTGCAACTCAACAGCAGCCTGTCGCGCGCCGAAGAGGACGACGCCCTCGCCCGCATCGCCCAGGGCGGCAGGCTCATTATCTTTTGCACGCCGGAACGCCTGGCGATGCCCGACTTCCTGTCCTTGCTGGCCGGCGCGCCGCCCAGCCTGGTCGTCATCGATGAAGCCCATTGCATTTCCCAGTGGGGCCACGACTTCCGTCCCGCCTATCTGGAAATCGCGGCCGCCCTGCGCGCGCTGGGCCGTCCGCCCGTGCTGGCGCTGACGGCCACGGCCACGGGCGAAGTGATAGACGATATCGACGCGCAGCTGGAAGCGCGCAAGTTGCAGGTCATCAATACGGGCATCTACCGCGCCAATTTGCGCTACCGCGTGATCCAGGTCACGAATGCGGGAGAGAAGCAGGACGAAGTCCTGCGCCTGCTGCGCGAGGCGGCAGGCGTGGGCATCGTGTATGCGGCCACCGTCAAGGCCGTCGAAGAGCTGGCGACGCGGCTGGCGGAACTGGGCGAGAGCGTCACGTGCTACCACGGCAAGCTGGCGGCGCGCGAGCGCAAGCAGAACCAGGACTTGTTCATGAATGGCGAGCGTCGCATCATGGTCGCCACCAACGCGTTTGGCATGGGCATCGACAAGCCCGACACGCGCTTCGTCATCCACTTGCAAGTGCCGGCCAACCTGGAAGCGTACTACCAGGAATCGGGCCGGGCAGGGCGCGACGGCTTGCCCGCCGACTGCACCTTGCTGTACTTCCAGGAAGACAAGCGGGTGCAGCAATTCTTTCTGGCCAAGCACTATCCCACGGCCGAAGAACTGGCGGCCATCGTGGCGGCGGCGCAAGAATTGCCTGCCACCTTTACGTTCGCTGCGCTGGCGTCCAGCCTGCCCGAGTTTTCCGACGGCCACCTGAAGGTCTGCCTGAAATTGTTAAAGGACGGCAAGCTGCTGCGCCAGGACCGCAAGCTCGGCTACAGCTTGAAAGCGCCATCGGCTACCACGCCTGCGTATGCGCAGCTGGCGCAGATCTATGTCGACAAGCAGGAGCGCGACAAGCAGGCGCTCGAGCAGATGGTGGCGTATGCGCAAAGCGGCCTGTGCCGCTGGAAACTGCTGCTCGATTACTTCGGCGATGCCGGCGATTTCGAGCGCTGCTGCACCTGCGACAATTGCCAGTCGCCGCCCGCGCTGGCCGCGCCCATCAGCCTTGACGAGTTCCCGCCAGTGCCTGCTGAAGCGACACCGCCGGCACCAGCCCCCCAGATCGCCGTCGGCAGCCGCGTGCGCGTGCCGCGCTACCAGATCGGCACCGTGCTGTCGGTGGCGGGCGACCAGGTCACCATTGCCTTTCCGGAAAACACCACGCGCACCTTCATGGCGGAGTTCGTCGTCCCCGCGTGAAGCCATGGTGCGCTGCCGAACAGTGATCTGGCGCAAGCGCGCTAGAATCAGCCCATTCCAACGCGCTTTTTTTAACGCAAGGGGCAGGGCATGGCAGACATGGTGGTGGTGCGCAAGGAAGGCTTGTACTGTGTGCCGGGTCAGTTCTACATCGACCCGTGGCGCCCCGTCGAGCGCGCCATCATCACCCATGCGCACGCGGACCATGCGAGAGTTGGCCACCGGCATTACCTGTGCGCCGCGCCCGGCGAGCAGGTATTGCGCGCGCGCCTGGGCGCCGTGTCCATCCAGGGCCTTGCGTATGGCGAGAGCATCGACCACCACGGCGTGCGCGTGTCGCTGCATCCGGCCGGCCACGTGCTGGGTTCGGCCCAGGTGCGCATGGAAGTGGGCGGCGAAGTGTGGGTGGCTTCGGGCGACTACAAGCTGCAGCCCGACCCCACTTGCGTACCGTTCGAGCCCGTGCGCTGCGATACTTTTATTACGGAATCGACCTTCGGCCTGCCCATCTACCGCTGGCAGGCGCCGCAGGAAGTTTATGATGACATCAACCAATGGTGGCGCAGGAATGCGGCCGAAGGGCGCACCAGCGTGCTCTTCTGCTATGCCTTCGGCAAGGCGCAGCGCATCCTGGCGGGGCTGGACGCCAGCATCGGCCCCATCATCTGCCATGGCGCGGCGCAGGCATTGACGCAGGTCTACCGCGAATCGGGCGTGGCCTTGCCCGCCACCGTGATGGTGAGCGACGTGACGGACAAGGCGGCCCTGAAGACGGCGATGGTGATCGCGCCGCCGTCGGCCGCCGGTTCGCCGTGGATGAAGCGTTTCGGCGACTACAGCGATGCGTTCGCCAGCGGCTGGATGCTGCTGCGCGGCGCGCGCCGGCGGCGTGGCGTGGACCGGGGTTTTGTCCTGTCCGACCATGCGGACTGGCCCGGCCTGATGCAAGCGATCACGGCCACGCAGGCCGAGCGCATCATCGTCACGCACGGCTCGATTCCCGTGATGGTGCGCTGGCTGCAGCAGAATGGCTGGCAGGCGGGCGGCTTCGAGACGGAGTATGGCGACGACGAGGCCGACGACGTGCCCGGTGCGTCCACGGCAGCGGAGGACGCCGCCCATGCGTGACTTTGCCCGGCTGTACGCGGAACTCGACGAGACGACCTCCACCAGCCGCAAGCTGGCGGCGCTGCAAGCGTATTTTCGCGGTGCCTCGCCCGAGAATGCGGCCTGGGCCGTGTATTTCCTGGCCGGCGGCAAGCCGCGCCAGGCCGTGCCCACCAAATTGCTGCGCGAATACGCGACCGAGCGGGCGGGCCTGGACGCCTGGCTGTTCGACGAGGCCTACCACGCCGTCGGCGACCTGGCCGAAACCATCGCCCTGATCCTGCCCGCGCCCGCCAGACGCAGCGACATCGGCCTGGCCGAGTGGGTCGAGCAGCGCATCGCACCGTTGCGCGGCGCGCCGCCCGACACCATCCGCGCCGACTTGCTGGCCTACTGGGACGAGCTGGAAACGCGCGAACGTTTTTTGTTGATCAAACTGATCGGCGGCGGCTTTCGCGTGGGCGTATCCAAACTGCTGGTGACGCGCGCGCTGGCCTCCATCGCCGCCGTCGACAGCAAGCTGATCGCTCAGCGCCTGATGGGCTGGACCGATGGCAAGGTCAGCCCCACGGGCGCGGGCTTTCTCAAGCTGATCGCCGCGCAGTCCGATGGCGAACATGCGCTGCGCGGCGGCCAGCCGTATCCGTTTTTCCTCGCCCATCCCTTGCAGGCGGAGCCGCAGAGCCTCGGTGATATCGGCGACTGGCTGGCCGAGTGGAAATACGACGGCATGCGTGCCCAGCTGTTGCGCCGCGAGGGCGTGAACTGGCTGTGGTCGCGCGGCGAGGAATTGATCACGGAGCGCTTTCCCGAACTGGCGCAGTTGGCCTTGCCCGAAGGCACCGTGCTCGATGGCGAAATCCTTATCTGGCAACCGGGCGGCATGCCGGCGCCGTTTGCCGATCTGCAACAACGCATGGGCCGCAAGAGCGTGTCGCCCAAGTTGCTGGCCGAATTGCCGGCCGTGCTGGTGGCCTACGATGTGCTGGAACTCGATGGCGTGGACGTGCGTCAGTTGCCCCAGCTCGAGCGCCGCGCGCTGCTGGAAAGCGTAGTGGCGCAGGTAAATGCTCCCGCGCTGCGCCTGTCGCCGCGTATCGAGGCGGCAAGCTGGGAGGCGCTGGCGGCCATCCGCAGCGAATCGCGGGCGCGCGGCGTGGAAGGCATGATGCTCAAGGCCAGGTCGGCCGCGTATGGCGTGGGCCGCACGAAAGACGTGGGCACCTGGTGGAAGTGGAAGATCGATCCGTATTCCATCGACGCCGTGCTGATCTACGCCCAGGCGGGTCACGGGCGGCGCGCGTCGCTGTACACGGATTACACGTTTGCCGTGTGGGATGACGTTGAGGAAGGGGAACGCAAGCTGGTGCCGTTCGCCAAGGCGTATTCCGGTTTGACGGATGCGGAAATCGGGCAAGTCGACGCCGCCATCCGCAAGACGACGATCGAAAAATTCGGCCCCGTGCGCAGCGTCAAGCCGACGATGGTGTTCGAGATCGGCTTCGAAGGCATTGCCGCGTCCAGCCGCCACAAGGCGGGCATCGCCGTGCGCTTTCCCCGCATCCTGCGCCGGCGCGACGACAAGGCCATCGCCGATGCGGACACCCTGGCCACCCTGAAGGCCATGCTGGTCCAGGCCACATGAGCAAAAGTGCGCTGGCGCAGCGCATCGATGCATGGTTTGTCGTGCGCGGCTGGACCGTGTTCCCGTTCCAGCGCGCCGTCTGGCGTGCGGCAGCACAGGGCCAGTCCGGCCTGCTGCATGCGAGCACGGGCTCCGGCAAGACCTACGCCGTCTGGTTCGGGGCCTTGCTGCGCGCCGAGCGGCTGGCGCGCAAGGGCAGGAAGCAGGGCTTGCGCGTGCTGTGGATCACGCCCATGCGGGCGCTGGCGGCCGACACCGTGCGCGCCTTGCAAGCGTCTGGCGCGGAGTTGGCTCCCGGCTGGCGCATCGAGGCGCGCACGGGCGACACGAGCGCCGCTCAGCGGGCGCGGCAGGCAAAGGCCTGGCCCGAGGTGCTCGTCACGACGCCGGAAAGCCTGTCATTGATGCTCAGCCAGGCGGATGCCCGGGAACGTTTCAGCCTGCTGGAAACCGTGATCGTCGACGAGTGGCATGAATTGATGGGCAGCAAGCGCGGCGTGCAGGTGCAGCTGGCGCTGGCCCGCTTGCGCCGCTGGAATGACACGTTGATGACGTGGGGCCTGTCGGCCACCCTGGGCAATTTGCAGCAGGCGCAGGACGTCTTGCTGGGCGAGGAAAACGCTGGCGTGCTGGTGGAAGGCAAAGTCAAAAAGCGCATCCTCGTCGACAGCCTGATTCCCGTCAATCCCACGCGCTTTCCCTGGGGCGGGCATTTGGGCATCCAGATGCTGCAGCCCCTGATCGCCGAGATCGAAGGCAGCGCCACCACCCTGGTGTTTACCAACACGCGTTCGCAGGCCGAGCTGTGGTACCAGCATTTGCTCGATGCGCGGCCCGACTGGGCGGGCTTGATCGCCCTGCACCACGGTTCGCTGGACCGCGAAGTGCGCGAGTGGGTCGAGCAGCACCTGAAAACGGGCGAGCTGAAAGCCGTCGTGTGCACGTCCAGCCTGGACCTGGGCGTCGATTTCCTGCCCGTCGAGCGCGTGCTGCAGGTGGGCAGCGCGAAAGGTATCGCGCGCCTGGTGCAGCGGGCCGGGCGCAGCGGTCACGCGCCGGGGCGCATTTCGCGCGTCACCCTGGTGCCCACCAACAGCCTGGAATTGCTGGAAGCGGCCGCCGCCCGCACTGCCCTGGCGCAAGGCCACCTGGAAGCGCGGCCCGTACCGGACAAGCCGCTCGACGTGCTGGTGCAGCACCTGGTGACGATCGCCATGGGCGGCGGTTTTGCGTCGCCCGAGCTGTACGCGGAAGTGCGCGCGGCCTGGTCCTACCGCCATCTGACGCCGGACGAGTGGCAATGGGCGCTCGATTTCGTCGCGCGCGGCGGACAAAGCCTGACCGTGTATCCGGAATACCGCAGAGTGCTGCCGGACGAGGACGGCGTGTACCGCGTGCCCGACGTGGCGCTGGCGCGGCGCCACCGCATGAGCATCGGCACCATCGTGTCGGAGGCGGCGATCCAGGTCAAGTTCCTCGGCGGCGGGCGCATCGGCAGCATCGAGGAATCGTTCATCGCGCGCCTGAAGCAGGGCGACCATTTTTTGTTTGGCGGGCGCATCCTGGAATTCGTGCGCGTGCACGAGATGACGGCCTACGTGCGGCGCGCAACTGGCAGCCGCGGCGCTGTGCCGCGCTGGCAGGGCGGCAAGATGCCGCTGTCGTCGGAGCTGGCACATGCCGTGCTGGACCAGTTGCAGCTGGCGCAGGAAGGGAAGGCCAGCGGGCCGGAAATGCGCGCGCTGGCGCCGCTGCTGGCCATCCAGCAGGCATGGTCGAGCCTGCCCACGCGCGCCAGCCTCTTGCTCGAAACCTTGTCCAGCCGCGAAGGCCATCATTTGTTCGTGTATCCGTTTGCCGGGCGCTCCGTGCACGTGGGCCTGGCGTCATTGCTGGCTTACCGGATCGCGCGCGTGCAGCCGGCGACCTTGTCGATCGCCGTCAACGATTACGGCTTTGAATTGCTGGGCGCGGACGACATTGATTTTGCGCCGCTGTTGATTGGTGCCAGCGGCGCCGATCTTGCCCTGTTCAGCACTGATAACTTGCTGGAAGACGTGCTGGCCAGCCTGAATGCGACGGAGCTGTCGCAGCGGCGCTTCCGCGAAATCGCCCGCATCGCCGGCCTCGTGTTCCAGGGCTATCCGGGCCAGCCGAAAAGCGCGCGCCAGTTGCAGGCCTCGTCCTCGCTGTTCTTTGAAGTGTTCCGCAAGCACGATGCGACCAATTTGCTGCTCACGCAGGCGCAGCGCGAAGTGCTGGAACAGGAGCTGGAATTGACGCGCTTGCGCGCCACCTTGCGCGAGCTGCATGGCAGGAGCATCAGCCTGCAAGCGCTGGAGCGGGCCTCCCCATTTGCCTTCGGCCTGATGGTCGAGCGCTTCCGCGAACAGCTGACGACGGAAAAGCTGTCGGACCGGGTGGCGCGGCTGGTAAGCGCGCTGGAAAAGGCGGCCGCATGAGTGAGTCGCAGCAGGCGCACTGCGTGGTGGAACTGGCCGGCGAGATTCTGTGGCTGCTGGCGCACAGGGCCGTGTACTGGCCGACGCGCAAGATGCTGGTCATCGCCGACATCCATTTCGGCAAGGCGGCCGCGTTCCGCGCGCTGGGCGTACCCGTGCCGCGCGGCACCACGACGCAAAACCTGCTGGCGCTCGACGCCTTGCTGG
This sequence comes from Janthinobacterium sp. Ant5-2-1, assembly GCF_001445815.1. NCBI lineage: Bacteria > Pseudomonadati > Pseudomonadota > Betaproteobacteria > Burkholderiales > Oxalobacteraceae > Janthinobacterium > Janthinobacterium sp. Ant5-2-1. The sequence goes on from NZ_LNCE01000025.1 coordinate 25,825, forward strand.
CCACTTACGCTTGCGAGGAAATCGTCTTTCTCGGCGACTTTCTGCACGCGCGCGCCGCGCATGCGCCCGCCACCGTGGCCGCCATGCTGGCCTGGCGCGCGCGCCATCCGGGCCTGCGCCTGACGGTGGTGCGCGGCAACCATGATGCGCATGCGGGCGACCCGGCCGCCGCGCTGGGGATACGCATGGTCGACGAACCGCACCAGGTGGGCAAGCTGTCGTTCTGTCATCACCCGGATACCGCCGCGCCCGGCTATGTGCTGGCCGGCCACGTGCATCCCGTGTTCCACTTGCGCGCTGAAAGGGTCGGCTTGCGTCTGCCGTGTTTCCTGCTGGGGCAGGAGGGCGCCATTTTGCCCTCGTTTGGCGCCTTCACGGGCGGCCATGCGGTGCGCCCAGGCGTTGGCGAACGCGTCTACGTGACGGCCGACGCGGCGATTTTCGCACTACCCGCTAACTGCTGAGTGTCTGGTACTTTTGGTGGAAAACTGAAAGTAACTACGCTACCGTAGGCGGGACTCATCCTACATACGCTCTTGCCATCCTCCTATTTCTTGTGCCCCATGCGCGCACTAAGATGACGGTTCCCTTGCCATGCGAGGGGGAAGATTTGCATGGTTTGCATTGTTTTTTGCATTGTTTCTGATTCCATCGATCAAGGAGATCATCATGGCCACATCGAGCGACAATAAACAGCAAGGTAGTAAAACCAGTAGCAGCAGCAGTAGCAGCGGCGGCAACAAGCAAAGCGATACCAGCAAACGGGGTTTCGCTTCCATGGACCCTGCCCAGCAGCGTGAAATCGCCAGCGAAGGCGGACGTGCGGCGCATGAAAAAGGCACGGCGCATGAATTCACGTCGGAAGAGGCCCGCCGCGCAGGCAGCCAAAGCCACAAGAACGACGCCAACCGGCAAAGCGCTTCCAGCTCCAGCGGGTCGCGCGACAATGCCAGCATGAACCAGGATGGCGGCCGCGACAGTGGCAACAAGCAAAGCGGCGGTTCGGGTTCCAGCTCGGGTTCGCGCAACAAGTAGTGACTGGCAAGCAGTAGCAAGTAGAAGGTAGCAATGGGCCCTGGCCAGCGGGAGACAGGCACGCCGCTGACCAGGGCCGCGCTTGTTTGGCTACCGCTGGCTACCGCTGGCTAGCGCAAAATTTTGATGCAATGCAGCAGGCATGGACTATGATGAAAGAGCTGCGCCGGCCGTGGTCCACGCGCAGTCAATCTGCAATCCACTCGCACTCACGATCAGGGAGAAGATGATGGGCAACTCCACTACGCCGCAGCCCGGCAATAGCCAGGGCGGCACGCCGTCCACGGCAGGCAGCAAGCAAAGCACGGCCGAGTCGGCCGAGAGCTTTGTGCTGGTCGATAGCGAGCAAGGCCTCGATATCGGCGACGATCTGTTTTCCATCGGCGAAGTGCGGCGCGCCGACCGCTTGCCCCATCACCAGGCCGGCTCAGCCGGGCAGAGCCGGCAGAGCGCCGACGATGCGCCCGATACCACGGGCAGCACGGGCGTCTGATCTTTCAACCTTCGCTTAATCTTCGGACCATCCCCGCTGGGCCAGCTGCAAGACGTGTTCGCGCACGTCGGCTGGCCAGTCCTGCACGCACGCGAGGAACGCTGGCTGCTTGCCGGCGAACAGGGCGCGGCTCGCTTCCTCGAAGCCGGGCGCATCGCCGGCCAGCGCATTCATGACTTTATAGGCCGCTTCGCGTGCCTGGCGCTGCTTATCGTGCGCCTTGTTGCCGCGCTGCGCGTGTTCCACCAGTTTGCGCAAGGCCACGGAAGCGCCGCCCGGCTGCGTTGCCAGCCATTCCCAGTGACGCGGCAGCAGGGTGATTTCGCGCGCCACCACGCCCAGCTTCGGCCGGCCTGCCGTGCGCGCGGGCGTTTCTTCCTGCGGCGCCGGCGTGGCTGCCCGTGGCAGGCGCTGCAGCACATCGGCCAGGCTGCCATGCAGGTTCAGGTCGACCTGGCTGCCGCTGGCGTCGTCGAAAATCAGGATTTGCGCATCGGGTTCGCGCGTCACCAGTTCCTTCAGTGTTTGCGCCACGGCGTGCAAGGGGCCGGCGGCCACTTTGCGTTTGCCGGCGAAGGCGGTGAGCTGGGATGTTGCGGGGGTATGCATGTTTGCCTCCATGGAGAATGCAGGCAATTTTACCCGGGTTAAATTGAAAGTCAATAACACCCGGGTAAAATAGGGTAAATCTGCTACAGATCGACCCGGCCATGTTCGCCCATATCCTTCGGCGGCTCGCCCGTGATGGCGGCCTTGGCCATTTCATAGAATTGCATCATCTTGCTGGCGCTGCTATCCCAGTATTCGGCCGACTGGATCGTCACCTTGATCAGCGACAGTTTCGGATCGTCGAGTCCGCCCGGGAACCAGGCTTTCACCAGCGGGTTCCACAATTCCTCCGCCTTGGCGCGGTCCTTCAGCAGTTGCGCGTGGCCGCAGACGGATACATACAGGCTGTCGCCCGTGTCGACAAAGCTGACGTTGACTTGCGGATTGTTCGGCAAGTCGCGCGTGTAGGTGGCATCGTCCGAGACAAAAAACCAGATTTGCCCTTCGCTGTCGACCTGCTGCTGCGTCAACGGCCGGCTGGTGAGGGTGCGCATGTCGTCGCTGGTGGTCAGCATGCCGAATTTGACGTCCTTGATCTTGGCCGCGATGCTGGCCAGTTGTTCGCTGGAATACGCTTGCATGGGTGTGCTCCTGTTTGATTGTCCTGAACAACAGCATAGACGGGCATGGCACGCGGCTCTGTACGGCAGCTTACGTAGCAGCCCAGCTTTGTTTCAAAGCTGTTACAAAACGCTGGCCCGACGGAGCGCCCCATGTATTGACTTAATAAATGATAATCATTATCATTTGTTTGAAAATATAAGCATGCACTTTGATTGAAGGATGGGAATGAAGCACACTGACTTGTCGCGCCACCTGGCCCGCTCCTTGCCGGGAGCGCTTGATGGGTAATGCGGGTGCCGCAGACAAGGCCAAGAACAACGCCAGCCGCGCCGTCTGGCTGAAGAATTTGCATCAATGGCACTGGATCAGTTCCGCGCTTTGCCTGCTGGGCATGTTTCTGTTCGCCATTACCGGCATCACCCTGAACCACGCTGGCCAGATCGAATCCAAGCCTGCGATCACGCGCCAGAAGGCGGAGCTGCCGGCGCCCCTCGTCACGCAACTGGCCGCCTATGCCGCCAAGCACGATGGCGCCAACGCGCCCATGCCGGCCGCGGCCGAAGCCTGGCTCAAGCAGCAATGGTCGCTCAATGCGGGCGGGCGTCCCGCCGAATGGTCGATCGACGAAGTGTATCTGCCGCTGCCCAAGGCGGGCGGCGACGCCTGGGTGCGCATCGGCCTCGAAGACGGGGCGGCCGAATATGAATTGACGGACCGGGGCTGGGTGTCCTGGCTCAACGACGTCCACAAGGGCCGCAACACGGGCGTGGCCTGGAGCTGGTTCATCGACATCTTTGCCGGCGCCTGCATCGTGTTTTGCCTGACGGGGCTATTGATTTTGAAATTCCACGCGGCCAACCGGCCATTTACCTGGCCGATGGTGGGTCTCGGTATCTTGATACCTTGCGCGATCGCCTTGCTGTTTATCCACTGATGTTTTTTCCTTTTTACAGGCACACCATGAAATTACGCTACTCCCTGGCGCTTGGCCTTCCCCTGATCGGTACGTCGGCGATGGCTGCCGACCTGGCCCTCAAGATTGAAATTCCGCAATTGAATGTGGCGGAATACCACCGTCCTTACGTGGCGGCGTGGCTGGAAACGGCGGACCAGAAGGTCGTTGGCAACCTGGCCGTGCTGTATGACGTGAAAAAGAAGGACAAGGCGGGCGAAAAATGGCTGAAGGACATGCGTCAATGGTGGCGCAAGAGTGGCCGCGACCTGGCCATGCCTGTTGACGGCGTCAGCGGCGCCACGCGCGCGCCCGGCGAACATACCTTGACGTTCCCCGGCGCCAAAGCCTTGCTCGACAAGCTGCCGGCCGGCGAATACCAGGTCGTCGTGGAAGCAGCGCGCGAAGCGGGCGGACGCGAACTGGTGCGCGTGCCGTTCCAGTGGCCGCTGAAATCGGCCCAGTCCGTGCCTGGCAAGGGCAAGGAAGAACTCGGTAATGTCGTCGTCCAACTCAAACCATAAGGCGCACATCATGTTCAAGCAATTCAATAAACCCCTGATCGCCCTGGCCCTGGCCGGCCTGGCCATGAACGCCCATGCCCACCGCGGCTGGATGGTGCCATCGAGCACGATGGTGGAAAGCAAGGACGCCTGGGTGACGGTGGATGCCGCCGTCTCCGACGGCCTGTTCGAGATTGACCACCAGCCGCTGCGTCTGGACGCGCTGCAGGTGATCGGCCCGGACGGCGCGAAAGTCACGCCGGCGAACACGGTCACGGGCCGTTTGCGCAGCGTCTTCGACGTGAAAATGGAAAAGCCGGGCACGTATAAAGCGGCCATCGTGTCGCAAAACGTGATGGGCAGCTACAAGCTCAACGGCGAGCAGAAGCGTTTCCGCGGCAACGAAGAGACGTTCAAGAAGGAAGTGCCGGCCGACGCGCAAGAGCTGAAAGTCACGCGCACGGCAGCGCGCCTGGAAACTTTCTTCAGCAATGGCGAAACGAGCACGGAAGTGTTCAAGCCGACCGGCGTGGGCCTGGAATTCGTGCCCGTGACGCACCCGAACGACTTGCGTGCGGGCGAGAAAGCCACGTGGCGCTTCCTCGTCGACGGCAAGCCGGCGGCAAATCAGGCCTTCAGCCTCGTGCCAGGCGGCGTGCGCTACCGTGGCGTGCTCGGTGAAATCCGCCAGAGCACGGACGCCAAGGGCGAGATCACGTTCACTGTGCCGGCGGCCGGCATGTATTATCTGAGCAGCACCTGGCCAGCGGCCGCACCGGCCGTGGCCGGCCAGCCGCCAGCCATGCCCGAGCGCCGCATGACGTACGCGGCCACCGTGGAAGTGCTGCCGCAGTAAGCGGCGGCGTCTTTACGAGAGCGCCGATGCGCCGGGTCCTGCTGCCGCAGCATATTTCCGATCAGGCCGCGCCGCCCGGCGCCGCGATCCGGGACTTGCGCGGCTTGTCGATGGGCACCAGCTGGTCGGTGCGCCTGCTCGAGTCCGCCATGCCGGGACGCGCGGGCAGCGCCGACTTGCAGCAGGGCTTGCAGCAGCAGCTGGACCTGGTCGTCGCGCAAATGAGCCACTGGAGCGACGAGTCCGACCTGGGCCGCTTCAACCGGGCCGAGCCCGGCAGCTGGCACAGCTTGCCAGCCGCGTTTTGCGAGGTGCTGGGCTTTGCCATGCACGTATCGCAAGCATCGGGCGGCGCGTACGACCCATGCGCGGGCGCCCTCGTCAACCTGTGGGGCTTCGGCCCCCGCCATCGCTACGATGAGCCGGGCTTTCTCCCGCCGAAAGACGATAGCGTGGCCTTGCTGCTGGCGCAACGCCAGCGTCGCCGCCTGGAGCTGGACTTGCCGGCCCGCCGCGCGCGCCAGCCGGGCGGCTTGCAGCTCGATTTGTCCGCCATCGCCAAGGGCTATGGCGTGGACCGCCTGGCCCGCTACCTGGATAGCCAGGGCATCCACCATTACCTGGTCGAAGTCGGTGGCGAGCTGCGCGGCGCCGGCAGCAAGCCCGACGGCCAGCCTTGGTGGGTCATGCTGGAACAGGTCGATGGCGCCGCCGATAGTGCCGATAATGCACAGCATCCGCCGGAAATGCTGCTGGCGCTGCACGGCCTCTCTGTGGCGACCTCGGGCGACTACCGGCGTTTCTTCCAGGACGGCACGGTGCGTTTCTCGCACACCATCGATCCGCGCAGCGGCATGCCGATCGCCAATCAACTCGCTTCCGTCACCGTCGTGCATGCAGAATGCATGGCGGCCGACGCCTGGTCGACGGCCCTGACCGTGCTGGGTGTCGAGGCCGGCATGGCGCTGGCGGAAGAGCAGGGCCTGGCCGCGCGCTTCCTGCAGCGCGACGGCCGCGGCTACCACGAAACGCTGAGCAGCCACATGCTGGCCATGCTCGACGAATGAACGATTAATCTATGATTTTTACGCACGATACGACGCGGCTGGCCTTGTTGGCCGCCCTGTCACTCAGTTATGCGGGCGTGTGCCTGGCGCCCTGGCTGCGCGCGCGCAACAAGCGCCGCGCAGCCGATGCGGCAAAAGCGGCGCTGGCCAACAGCCGGCCCTGGCTGGTGGCGTATGCGAGCCAGACGGGCAATGCCGAGGAACTGGCCACGCAAACGGCGCACAGCCTGCAGCTGGCCGGCATCCCCGTGCGCCTGTGCGCGCTGGCCGAACTCACGGCCGCCGATCTGCAACAGGCGGAACGGGCCTTGTTCCTGGTCAGCACGTATGGCGAAGGCGACGCGCCCGACAATGCGGCCGCCTTCATGGGCCGATTGATGACGGGCGAGATTGCGCTGCCGCAATTGCACTATGCCGTGCTGGCCCTGGGCGACCGCAGCTATGGCCAGTATTGCGGCTTTGGCCGCGCGCTCGATGCCTGGCTGGCGGGGCAGGGCGCGTCGCGCCTGTTCGAGCGCATCGAAGTCGACCGCAGCGCGAATGCCGCCATCGAACAGTGGTTCCAGCATCTGAGCCACCTGGCTGGCACCAGCGACGCGCCCGACTGGAGCGCGCCGGCGTTTGGCGACTGGCGGCTGACGCAGCGGCGCCTGTTGAATCCCGGCAGCGCCGGCGGCGCCATCTATCATGTGGAACTGGCGCCCGTGGCCGGCGGCTTGCCGGAGTGGCAATCGGGCGACCTGGTGCAGGTGACGGCGCCCGCCGACCCGTCGCAGCCGCGCGAATATTCGATCGCCTCGATCCCGCGCGATGGCGGCGTGCACTTGCTGGTGCGCCAGCATGCGCATCCCGATGGCAGCCTGGGCCTGGCCTCGGGCTGGCTCACGGCGCAGGCCAAGGTCGGCGACGTGGTGCAGCTGCGCTTGCGCCAGCACCGGCGTTTCCGCCTGGAAGACAATGCCCAGCGGCCACTGATTTTGATCGGCAACGGCAGCGGCATCGCCGGCTTGCGCGGACATTTGAAAAGCCGCGTGCTGGCAGGGCAGCGGCGTAATTGGCTGATCTTTGGCGAACGCAATGTGGCCCACGATTTTCATTATCGCGAAGAGATCGAAGGCTGGCACGCCAGCGGCGACTTGCCGCGTCTGGATCTGGCGTTTTCGCGCGACCAGGCGGAGCGGACCTATGTGCAGGACCGCCTGCGCGGCAATGCCGACGAAGTCAAGCTGTGGCTGGAGCAGGGCGCGGCCATCTATATTTGCGGCAGCCTGGCCGGCATGGCGGGCGGCGTCGACCAGGCGCTGCAAGAGATCCTGGGCCGGCCCGCGCTCAATGCGCTGGCAGCTGAAGGGCGCTACCGGCGCGACGTGTATTAAGAAAGAAGGACGGCTTACGGCTGGATATCGGCCAGCGGCGCCGTGTCCATGTCGCCGCTCACTTCCTGCAAGCCGCGCGCCAGGCTGGAGATGCTGGGGTTGTCGATGAAAACGCAGCGTTTGCCCGTGCGCTTGCAGTAATCCTTCACGCGCCAGTAGGCGCTGTGGCTGATGCAGCCCGTCTGGCATATCACCAGGTCGGCCGCCGCCAGGCTCGAATCGAGCAGGTTGGCATTGTCTTCCAGGCCGCCGTCGTGGTGGGCAAATTGCGCGCCGACCCGCTCGATCAGGGCGCGGTAGGTGGCGACATTGCCGCTGCGCCCGCCCACGCACAAGACGCTTTGATCGACGAGGCGGATCGGCATTTTCAGCTTGCCGCCGGTCGGCACTTCCAGCTTCGGCGCCGGTGGCGGCACGACGGCGGCCGGGCGTGGCTGGGCCTGTTTCAATTCCGCGATTTGCTGGCGCAATTCCTTTTCGCGCTCATCCATTTGCGCCAGGCGTTCGACCAGGCGCGTGCGCGATTCCAGCGCGGGGATGGCGGCCTGCAATTGCGCCAGATCCGCGCGCAAGCCGTCGATCACGCTGTCCTTGCCGATGGCTTCGGCACGCGTGCGCAGCAGCAAGGCTTCCTGGCGCTCCAGCTCGCCCGTCTTTTCCATCAGCGCGGCCTGGCTGCGCTGTTGCAGCTTGGCCAGTTCGTGCGTCAGGCGCGCGTTTTCTTCCTGCAAGGCCGTAAATTTTCCCATGTCGGCGCGCACGCAGGCGCCGGCCTGGTGCTGGATCATGTGCAAGTCGCGGCACATCTGCTCTTCCAGCTCGGCGTCGCAGCGCGGGTGCGTCAGGCCGGCCCAGAAAGCGCCCGACACGTCGCCGTTGGCGACGGCCGTGCGCCACAGTTGCGCTACCTGCTCCGTGGTCTTGGCGCCGCGAAAGCGCAGGATCACGGGAGCGTAGCGGCGTTCGAGTTCCTTTTGCAGCGCTTCGGACAGGCGGTTGCGCGCGCCGCATTCCGTCACGGCGCCCACGTGCACTTCGTAGTCGTCGGCCACCACGCGCCCGCCCGTCATCTTGCCCACCAGCTTGCGCAGGTAGCCCAATGGCAAGCCCACGCCGACCAGCGGGCAATGGCAGGTGTGCGACAGTTCCCACAGCCGGCGGCGGCGCGAAGCGAGCGCGGCCGTTTCCGTGTCGGCGTGGGCGCAATTGCTGATGACGGGCAGGGACTTGTCTTTGTCACACATGGCGATATCCTGTTGGGCGGTGGGGCAGTCGTTGAAGAGAATTATTGCGGCAGGGGCGAGGCAGGACGCCTGGCGCTCAGCAGCCGTGCCAGACGCTCCAGCACGGTGGTCTTCGGCGGCACGGGCTGGTGCAGCGCCACCAGGGCGGCCCATTGCTGCGACAGTTGCTGGCAAGTTGCTTGCAGTACGGGGCCCAAGCCGGGCGAACCGGCCAGCGCTTGCAGATGGCGTTCGATGACACCCGCCAGTTTCTCGCAGGGACTGCCCGCATGGTAGTGCGACATCAGGTGCAGCACGGCGGACAGCAGCAATTCAGGCTGTTGGCCTTGGGGGGGAGAAAGCATCGGGGAAGGTCGGTCGTGCGCCATCAAACACTCCTGTGCGGTGGTTTGGCTGGCTGCGCGCACGGGGCGCGACTGGCTGGCGAGTGTGGTGACTGGCTGCCGTGCTGCTTCAGGCAGTCAGGATCAGCTTGTTCAATTGGGTGACGCGCAGGCGATAGATCTTGCCGCTGTGCTCAATCTCCACTTCGCGGCCCTGCTGCAGCAGCGCTTCGCTGGTGATGCGGCGCGCCGGCTGGGCCATGCTGACGGGAGGACGGACGTGGGCGGTAGCGGCATCCTGGATCAAGGCTGGTTTTGAGCTTTGCATGTTGGGCTTTCTTTATCTCAGTTGAGAATGATTCGTATTTGCATTATTGTTGAATGTGGCCCGAAAAGCAAGGCTTATTTGTAGGGAATCCGCGCTTTTTTATGGCGGCGCGGCGCCTTGGACGAGGCGGTCGTACAAAGGCGGCCGCTGGCGCGGCGTGGAAGGGGCGGCAGCAAAAAAGACCCGGCAAGGCGGTGCGCGCCTTGGCCGGGTCAAGCCTGTGCCAAGCTGGAAAGAAGAGTCGGGATGGCGTTAAATCGTGGCCAGCAATTGCGCCGAGGTGGCTGCCGCGGCGCTGGTGTCGGCCTTGAGCTTGGCGGCGGCCAGTTGCTTGGCGCGCGAGCGCGACGGCGGCAGGCGGCGCAGGGTTTTCAGGGCGTCCGGGTCCTTGATGCCGATGGTGCGCTGGTCAACCGTGATGAGGCCGATTTCATTGAAGGCGGACAGGGTGCGGCTCACCGTTTCCAGTGTCAGGCCCAGGTAGCTGCCGATTTCATGGCGCGTCATGCGCAGGTTGAACAGCTTGCTCGAGTAGCCCATCTGCGCGAAACGGTCGGCCAGTGAGACGAGGAAGCGCGCCACGCGGGCTTCGGCGCTCAAGGCGCCCAGCATGCCGATCATGGCCTGTTCGCGTACCAGTTCGCGGCTCATCACGCCGTACATGACATTTTCCAGTTCCAGGTGAACACGTCCCAGCGCCGTCAGCTTCTTGAACGGCAGCAGGATCAGGTCGCAGTCGGAAAGGGCCACCGCTTCCGAGGAGTAATGGCGCGAGTGGATGCCGTCGACGCCCAGCATGTCGCCCTTCATGGGGAAGCTCAGTACCTGTTCATTGCCGAATTCATCGATGAGCACGGTTTTCAGGAAGCCCGAATTGACGATATACAGGGTGTCGAACGGCTGGCCGATGGTGTGCACGCGCTGGCCCGTCTTGAATTGCACGTGCTGGAACAGCAGTTCGTCGGCGGCGATGGTGCAGGCACTGGAGATATGCAGCAAATCGCACACCTCCTTCAGGTTCGACCATAGCCGCCCCTGGCGCTGGCGCCCTGCTTCCATCGGGGAGGAGGGGGCCAGCGATGGGGAGGCGGCGCGGGTTTCGGGCGTTTGCGTGGACAGCATGTTCATCTCCTGGTGACAGGTAGTTCAGAGTTGAATAACAGGGTGCGCAGGACGGCGGGCAGGGAAGAGGCGGCGCGCGTCCAGGCAGGTAAAGCTCAATTCGCTGACGACTTGCTGTGTGATGAAATAACTTCCCAGCAACTTGATTACTGGTTTCAGTATGCCAACAACCGTATGCAATTAATATCAGCAGTGGCTGAATATGGCAGTAGGAGCTGTGGTAGGTGAGGTAGGATTGTTCCTACGGCTGGCGCGCGTGGAAAGGCTCAGGTCTTGAAGGGGGATAGCAGGCGGTGCGCTACGGCATACTGGACCATTTCCGACAGCGAACTCATGCCCATTTTTTGCATGATGCGCGTCTTGTGCGTACTCACCGTTTTGACGCTCAGGTGCAGGTTGTTGGCGATTTCCGTGATCGACTTGCCCGCCACCAGCAGGGAAAAGACTTCGAATTCGCGGTCCGACAACTGTTTGTGCAGCAAGCTTTCATTCGGCATCATGATGTTGAGCACGAGCTGCTCCGCCACCTCGGCGCTGATGTAGGGGCGTCCCGACGCCACCTTGTGGATGGCGCCCACGAGCTGGGTGCCCGCGCTTTCCTTGGTCAGATAGCCTTGCGCGCCGGCGCGGATGGCGCGCACCGCATATTGTTCTTCCTCGTGCATGGTGAGGATCAGGATGGCCAGCTTGGGCGCCTCGCTGCGGATTTGCCGGATCAGGTCGACGCCGCTGCGGCCCGGCATCGACAGGTCGAGCAGCAACAGGTCGAAGCCGCCCTGGCGCACGTGGTTGAGGACTTCAAAGCCGTCGATGGCTTCACCCACGATATCGATGTCCGGCGCGCCGTCAAGGATGCGCTTCAATCCTTCTCGCATGATGGTGTGGTCGTCGGCAATCACAATACGTATCATAGGCGGGCAATCTGGATGCGTGAAATCTGCTATGTCCGTCACCGGACAATCAAATGTTGAAAAGCGAGAAACGTTGTCATTTTAACTGAAGCGGCCGAAAATTTGCCTTTTTCTTAATGTGCCGGCAACAGCGGCCACCGTGGCCATGTGACCCCTTATTCCGCCAGGGGTTCCTTGATCAGCCTATGCACGAGCACGGGCAATTTCGAGTGCGACAGCACCTTGTTGGTCACGCTGCCCAGCAGCAATTGCCCCCAGCCGCTGCGGCCATGCGAGCCCATGAAAATCAGGTCGCAATGCTGCAATTGCGCCACTTCCACGATTTTCAGGGCCGGGCTGTCGGAAAACGCCGTCAGGCCCGTTGCTTCCAGGCCCCGCTTGGCGGCCGCGTCGAGGATGGGCTGCCAGTGGTCGGCGCCCGCCTTGCGCATGGCGATGCGGTATTCTTCCTCGCTGGGATAGCTTGGCGGAATGATCTCGATGTACACCGGGTACTGGTATTCGGGCGCCACGTACACGGCAAGGATGTCGGCGTGCATCTGTTCGGCAAAGGCAACGCCGGCACAGGCTGTCAAGTTGGAGACGGTGGAGCCGTCCGTGGCGATCAGAATTTTCTTATACATGGCAGGTCCTTTGGCGGTGACTGAGCGCGCGCAACGCCTCTTATTGTAGACGCGGCGGCAGCATTGTATTCATGTAAAGACTTGATAATTATCAATACAACTGCACCTTCAGTATAGACAACATTGGCAGAAAGATCGTGTTTAGCTGCAACGATGTCCGACGAGTCCATACCGCACTGTTGCGCAGGCGCCCGGAAGCAGGATTTCTTGTACGGTGCGTAGTCTTGCACGCACGCCAATGGTAGTATTTCAAAATACAACAGCAGGAACACTTATTTCCTGGTGGAAAAGCTCTTGTGGGCCAGCTTTGCACCAGGAAGCGCGTTTTGAGATTTACCAACAGGGCGGCGCCCTGCTACACTCGCACCATCGCAGCGGTATTGCCTCAAATCATCTTAATCGAGAAATTGTGGGTATCAGTCTGTAAAACGCACAGTTCAGGCGGAATTTTGACAAATTATGGAGAAGCAGGGATATGACCAACGCCGCTGATGATTTCGACGCATTATTCGATGAAGTATCTGCGCAAAGTGCGGCCGCGGCTCAGCCCGCACCAGCCGCCGCGCCCGCTCCCGCCGTGATCGCGGATGACGATTTCGACGCGCTGTTCGACTCCGTGTCGGCCAGCGCCGCCGTGCCTGCCGCTGCTGCGGCGCCGGTGGCCGCCGCGCCAACCGAGCCGGAAGCGGCCCCCGCAGCCAGCGCCGACGCGTCTGGCGAGGCGGCCGATCCCGTCGACCAGTCCGACAAGCCGATGTTCGAGCGCCTGGGCGGCATCGTGCGCCTGCTGCACGATTCGCTGCGCGAACTGGGCTACGACAAGGCGTTGACGGAAGCGTCGTCGCAGATCGTCGACGCCCAGGACCGCCTGGAATATGTCGCCACCCTGACCGAACAGGCCGCCAACAAGGTTTTGAACACGCTTGACGAAGGCATGCCGGCGCAAGATGTGCTGTCGAAGAAAGCCAAGGACATGGACAGCCGCTGGACGGCCCTGTTCGATGGCAAGCTGAGCCTGGAAGAATTCAAGGCCCTGGCCGGCGACTCGCGCCAGTTCGCGCAAGCCGTTGCTGAAGCAACGGAAGCGGAAAAAGCGCGCTTGCTGGAAATCATGATGGCGCAGGACTTCCAGGATATCACGGGCCAGCTGATCAAAAAAGTGGTCAACATCACCAAGACGGTGGAAAACGAACTGGCCCAGCTGCTGCGCGACAACGCGCCGGCCGAAGTACGCGAAAAACTGGCGCAAAAGCCGGTGCCGCTGATGCAGGGCCCGTCCGTGCCGTCGGTGGCGCTGGACCAGGATAATGTCGACGACCTTCTTGCGGATTTGGGATTCTAATGGACGATATGCTCAAGGATTTCGTCGTTGAGGCGATGGATCTTGCGGTTAATGTTGAAGAGCACTTGTTGCGCCTCGAGCGCGATCCTGACAACAAGGAAACACTGAATGCCGTGTTTCGTTCCTTCCACACCATCAAGGGCGGCGCCGGATTCATGGGCTTGCCCGCGCTGGTGGCGGCCTGCCATCTGACGGAAAACCTGTTCGACGCCTTGCGCACGGGCGCCGCGCCTGTCACCCCGATCGCCATCGAGGCGGCGCTGCAAGCGTCCGGTTTCGTCGCCGACCAGCTGACGGAACTGGCCAATGGCGCCGCGCCGGAAAGCTTGCCGGCCATGCCGGAAGAGCTGGAACACATCCTGACGAACGCCATCGAAGGCAAGGGCATGGACGCGCCTGCGCCTGCCGCCGCCGTGGTGGCGGAAGTGGCCGCGCCCGTTGCCCAGGTCGCCGAAGCTGTTGTGGCAGCGCCCGCCGCTGCCGCCGTGTCCACCGCCAGCGCCGATGGCCTGGACTGGGAAGCCATGTACAACGCCGTCGTCCCGGCCGGTAGCCGTGTCGCTGCCGCGCCCGTGTCCGCCGTTGCCGCTGCGCCTGCCACCGTGGCCGCCGCACCTGCTGCACCTGCCGCTGCTGCTGCCAAACCGGCCGCCAAGGCCTGGGATGGCGCCGAACGCCGCGAAGAGCGTCCGGAAGTGCGCCATGCTGCTCCCGTCAAGGAAGACAGCATCCGTGTCGACGCCGTCAAGCTCGACGCGCTGCTGGAAGTGGCCGGCGAATCCGTGCAGGCCGCCAACCAGGCTGCCGTGCTGCTCGAGCGCTTGTTGCAATTCAAATTCGAAGGCCAGGCCGCCACTTTGATGGCGACCCTGGCGGAAACCCTGGAGCGCGCTTCGCGTTACTCGACGGAATTGCAGCGGGCCACCCTGGCCACGCGCATGCAGCCTGTCGGCCGCCTGTTCCAGAAATTCCCGCGCCTGGTGCGCGAACTGGCGAAAGACCTGGGCAAGGATGTCGAACTGACCATCGAAGGCGCGGAGACGGAAGTCGACCGCGTGGTGGTGGACAGCCTGTACGATCCGCTCGTGCACATGCTGCGCAACTCGCTCGACCATGGCGTCGAATCGCCGGAAGCGCGCCTGGCCGCCGGCAAGCCCGCCAAATCGTATATTTCACTCAAGGCATGGCAGGAAGCCAACAGCGTCATGATCGTGCTGCAGGATGACGGCAAGGGCATGGACCCCGTCTTCCTGCGCAGCAAGGCCCAGCAAAAGGGCTTGATCAGCGAAAACGCGCAACTGAGCAACGACGAATGCTTCCAGCTGGTGTTCCTGCCGGGCTTCTCGACCAAGGAAGTCGCCTCCAGCGTTTCCGGGCGCGGCGTGGGCATGGACGTGGTGAAGACGGCCGTGGAGAAAAACCGCGGCGCCATCCACATCGAATCCATGCTGGGCAAGGGCACCAAGTTCGCCATCCGCCTGCCGATCGAATTGTCGATCGTGCCGACCATGCTCGTGTCGACCTCGGGCGCCGCGCTGGCGCTGCCGATGGCGGTGGTGCAGCGCGTCGTCGAATTGCCGGAAACCTTCATGGAAGTGGGCGGCGCGCCCGTGCTGAAAGACCAGGGCCGTCCATTGCCCGTGCGTTCGCTGGCCGGCGCCCTGGGCTACGAATCGTGCAGCGAGCGCGTCGGCATCGTGGTCGCTGCGCCACAGCCGTACATCCTTGCCGTGGAAGCCGTCGATGGCACGGCCGACCTCGTTATCAAGCCGATGACGGCCATCACCGTGGAAGGCATCACGGGCACGGCCCGCTCGGCCGAAGGCGAGCTGGTGCTGGTCGTGGGTCTGTCGTTCCTGATGGACGGGTGTAGAGGTAGCGTGCGTTTAGCTGCCTGAGTCTTGCTCGATTCGTTAGAAAGCCCGCTGGATATAGCGGGCTTTTTTTTATGGGACCAGCGGTGTCAAATATCGCTTGGGCGAAGGCTTCCGCCTTCCAGCCAGCGCTGCACGCGCAGCACTTCTTCAGCGCGGCCCGCCTCGTCCTTTGGCGGCGGCAAATAGATGTCGGGCATGATGCCGCCGAGATCCACCTGCATCTGCGGCAGGCGGGCCGAGCGCGAGGTGGCGTATTGCAGGTGGCGCTGGCCCGACGGCAGGAGGTGCAGGCGCATGTTCGAATAGTCGAGCGCGCCATAGCTGTTGCGGCCGATCAGCTTGACGTGAAAACTTTGCCGCGCCGCCAGCAGGAATTCTTCGCAGGAACTGGCGCAGTCGCGGTCGACCAGTACGGCCACGCGCGCCGGTCGGCGCGGCTCCGGCGTGTCCACGCGCGTATAGCTGATGGTGCCGCCGCTTTGCTGCGGCACGTACTGGCCCGGCTTGACGCTGCGCATCTGCGCCACGGCCTGGCTTGCAAAGGCCGCGCAGGCCTGGTCGCCGGGCGCCAGCAGTGCGCAGACTTTTTCCTGGCCGTCGATATTGGCTGGAGTGGACAGCCATTCGGCGCCCATCGTCACTATTTCATCCGAACTGATCCAGGACAGCAGCGGCGCATACGTGCTGTCGCTGCCGCCGCCGTTGCGGCGCACGTCGAGTATCCAGTTGGGGCGCGCCGACAGCGCCGCGCGGTGCGTGTCGAGCAGGCTGGCCACGGCGGCGCGGTAGCTGCCGTGGAAGCTGGGCAAGGTCAGCAGCACGGTCGAGTCCGACAATATCTGCAGCGCCGGCGCCTTCGAGGGTGCTGCCTGTCCTGACGCGGCGGGGCGCACCGGCGCCGGTTTGGCGATATCGAGCGCGCTGCCCGGTTTTACGTGCAGGTGGCCCTTGCGCCACGTACGCGCATAGTTTTCCAGAATCGCATCGCAGGCATTGCCATCGGCCGCGCCAGCCGCCGACGTGGCAGCCGTGGCCAGCGCCAGGTCGAAATACGCCTGTCCCTTTTGTTCCAGATGCTGGCGCGCGCCCGTATCGTTTTCCAGCAGGAAGGGCGCAATGGCGCGCAAGTCCTGCACGCATGTTTCTCCCGGCGTGGCCGCCGCCGCATGGCTGCCGGCCAGGGTCAGGGCGGCCAGCGCCAACAAGTTCAGTTTCATCGAAGTACCCCGGTGGTGGCGCGCGTGCGCAGTCATTATTGTCGAAACACAATACACGAAAGATTGAGGGAAAAACATGTATTTCTGCCGCCGCCGTCAGTCCTTCGGCCGGCCGTGTACGGATGGGCTTATGATGCCGCTGGCAAGCCGATATCGGCAATTTCCAGCTCATATCCAACAATGTGGCCAAACTTTGTATCGCCAATCCCACGCTTTTGCCTGTTTCGGTTCTGTGTCCCGCAATATATGGCATAATCCTTGTGGATCACCGTATGACCTGGTATCACTTGATCACTTACTACAGGCTGTGGCAACGCTGCATAAATCATGATGAAGACGCTTTACGACAAACTTTGGGAATCCCACGTTGTTCGGGCCGAAGATGATGGCACGACAATTCTGTACATCGACCGGCACCTGCTGCACGAAGTCACCAGCCCGCAAGCCTTCGACGGCCTCAGCGTGGCGGGCCGCCAGCCGTGGCGCATTTCCGCCAACCTGGCCGTGGCCGACCATAACGTGCCCACCACCAGCCGCGTGGACGGCATTGCCGATCCGGTCTCGCGCCTGCAGGTGGAAACCCTGGACAAGAACGCCAAGCACTACGGCTTGACCTATTTCAACATGAACGACAAGCGCCAGGGCATCGTGCACGTGATCGGCCCCGAGCAGGGCGCGACCCTGCCCGGCATGACGGTCGTCTGCGGCGATTCGCACACGTCCACGCATGGCGCTTTCGGCGCGCTGGCGCACGGCATCGGCACGTCCGAAGTGGAACACGTGCTGGCCACGCAAACCTTGCTGCAAAAGAAATCCAAATCCATGCTGGTGCAAGTCGACGGCGCGCTGCCGGCCGGTGTGACGGCGAAAGATATCGTGCTGGCCATCATCGGCAAGATCGGCACGGCCGGCGGCACGGGCTACTGTATCGAATTCGGCGGCTCGGCCATCCGCGCGCTGTCGATGGAAGGGCGCATGACGGTGTGCAACATGGCCATCGAGGCGGGCGCGCGCGCCGGCATCATCGGCGTCGACGACACCACCATCAATTACGTCAAGGGCCGTCCGTTTTCGCCGGCCGGTCCGCACTGGGAACGCGCCGTGGCTTACTGGCGCACCCTGCATTCGGACCCGGGCGCGCGTTTCGACCTGGTCGTCACGCTCAACGCGCAAGAGATCGAGCCGCAAGTGACGTGGGGTACGTCGCCGGAAATGGTCATCGGCATCGATGGCCGCGTGCCGGACCCGGACAACGAGAAAGACAGCGTCAAGCGCGATGCCATCGAAAAGGCCCTCGTCTACATGGCCCTGAAACCGAATACGCCGATCACCGACGTGCGCATCGACAAGGTCTTCATCGGTTCCTGCACCAATTCGCGCATCGAAGATTTGCGCGCGGCCGCCGCCGTGGTGCGCGGCAAGTACCGTGCATCGAACGTGACCCTGGCGCTGGTCGTGCCAGGTTCCGGCCTCGTCAAGGACCAGGCGGAACGCGAAGGCCTGGACCGCATCTTCAAGGATGCCGGTTTCGAGTGGCGCGAACCGGGCTGTTCCATGTGCCTGGCCATGAATGCGGACCGCCTGGAGCCGGGCGAACGCTGCGCGTCGACCTCGAACCGCAACTTCGAAGGCCGGCAAGGGCAGGGCGGACGTACCCACCTGGTGTCGCCGGCGATGGCGGCCGCGGCGGGTATCGCCGGCCACTTTGTCGACGTGCGGGGATTGCGATGACGGCAGGGACTGGCGCCGCTGGTTTACACTAGCGGTCTCAGTCCCATCTTTCTTATCGAGAACTCATCATGAAAAAACTCTTCGCCCTCCTCATCGCCACCGTCATCCTGTCTGGCTGCAACACCGTCTCCGGCATCGGCCGCGACGTGCAGAAAGTCGGCCAGGTTGTCACTGGCGCCGGCGGAAAATAAACCGTGACGTGCCGGCGCCCTGCGCCGCGCGTCTTACCGAGTAGAAACAGCATGGATAAATTTACGATTTACGAAGGCCTGGTGGCCCCGCTGGACCGCGCCAACGTCGACACCGACGCGATTATCCCGAAGCAATTCCTGAAATCGATCCACCGCAGCGGCTTCGGCCCCAACCTGTTCGACGAATGGCGCTACCTCGACCATGGCGAACCGGGCCAGGACAACAGCCGCCGCCCGCTGAACCCCGAGTTCGTGCTCAACGAGCCGCGCTACCAGGGCGCTTCGATCTTGCTGACACGCAAGAACTTCGGCTGCGGCTCCTCGCGCGAACACGCGCCGTGGGCCCTGGATCAATATGGCTTCCGCGCCATCATCGCGCCATCGTTTGCCGACATCTTCTTCAACAACTGCTACAAGAACGGTTTGCTGCCCATCGTACTGTCGGAAAGCCAGGTCGAGCACCTGTTCAATGAAGTCAAGGCTTTCCCCGGCTACAAGCTGGTGGTCGACCTGGAACAGCAGTGCGTGCGCACCAGCAACGGTTCCGTCTCGTACCCGTTCGAGATCGACGCCTTCCGCAAATACTGCCTGATGAATGGCCTCGACGATATCGGCCTGACCCTGCGCCACGCGGACGATATCCGCGCCTTCGAAGAACGGCATCTGCATAATCAGCCTTGGCTGGCCAACGTTATCTAAAGATCACTCCATGAAAATTGCAATCTTACCCGGCGACGGGATCGGTCCTGAAATCGTCGCGCAAGCCGTCAAGGTCTTGAATGTGCTGGGCGAATCGTTCGAGCTGGAAACGGCACCCGTGGGCGGCGCCGGCTATGCGGCCCATGGCCACCCTTTGCCGGAAGCCACCCTGGCGCTGGCGAAAGCGGCGGATGCCGTGCTGTTCGGCGCCGTGGGCGACTATAAATATGACAACCTGGAGCGCCAGTTCCGCCCGGAACAGGCGATTCTGGGCTTGCGCAAGAACCTGGGCCTGTTCGCCAACCTGCGTCCGGCTATTCTGTACCCGGAACTGGCGGGCGCCTCGACCCTGAAGCCGGAAGTGGTGTCCGGCCTGGACATTTTGATCATCCGCGAGTTGACGGGCGACATTTATTTCGGCCAGCCCCGCGGCGTGCGCGAGTGCCCGGACGGTCCGTTCAAGGGCCAGCGCGAAGGCTTCGACACCATGCGCTATGCAGAAGGCGAAATCCGCCGCATCGCCCACGTGGCTTTCCAGGCTGCGCAAAAGCGCGACAAGCGCCTGACCAGCGTGGACAAGGCGAATGTGCTGGAAACCTTCCAGTTCTGGAAAGACATCGTCACTGACGTGCACAAGGAATACCCGGACGTGGCGCTCGACCACATGTATGTCGACAACGCGGCCATGCAGCTGGTGCGGGCGCCGAAGAAATTCGACGTCATGGTGACCGGTAACATGTTCGGCGACATCCTGTCGGATGCGGCCGCCATGCTGACGGGCTCGATCGGCATGCTGCCGTCGGCCTCGCTGGACGCCAATAACAAGGGCTTGTACGAGCCATCGCATGGTTCGGCGCCCGATATCGCGGGCAAGGGCATCGCCAATCCGCTGGCGACGATCTTGTCGGCCGCCATGATGCTGCGCTATTCGCTGAACCGCGAAGAGCAGGCAAACCGCATCGAGGGTGCCGTCAAGCAAGTGCTGGCGCAGGGTCTGCGCACGGCCGACATCCACGAAGCGGGCACGACTTTGGTCGGTACCGAGGCCATGGGTGATGCAGTTGTAAAAGCACTGGGATAAAATAGTCTAATGACGGCAGTCGCCGTCTCATCTTGAGGAATGGTAATGAAATTAGTTGGCTTGGTAGGTTGGCGCGGTATGGTCGGTTCGGTCCTGATGCAACGCATGCAGGAAGAGGGCGATTTCGCCCATATCGAACCGGTGTTTTTCACCACGTCGAACACGGGCGGCTCGGCGCCGGCCATGGCGAAGAATGAAACCATCCTCAAGGATGCCAACAACATCGCCGAACTGTCCAAGTGCGACATCATTATTTCCTGCCAGGGCGGCGACTACACGAGCGCCGTGTTCCCGCAGCTGCGCGCAGCGGGCTGGAATGGCTACTGGATCGATGCGGCCTCGACCTTGCGCATGGAAAAAGACGCCGTCATCGTGCTCGACCCCGTCAACCTGCACGTCATCAAGGATGCGCTGGGCAAGGGCGTCAAGAATTACATCGGCGGCAATTGCACCGTGTCGTGCATGATGATGGGCCTGGGCGGCCTGTTCCAGCACGACCTGATCGACTGGATGACGTCGATGACCTACCAGGCGGCATCGGGCGGCGGCGCGCAGCACATGCGCGAACTGCTGACGCAATTTGGCACCATCAACGGTTCCGTCAAGGCGCTGCTGGACAATCCTGCTTCCGCCATCCTGGAAATCGACCGCCAGGTGCTGGCCACCCAGCACGGCTATTCCCCGGATGAAATCAAGCAATTCGGCGCGCCGCTGGCCGGCAACCTGATCCCGTGGATCGACAAGGACCTGGGCAACGGCCAGTCGAAGGAAGAGTGGAAGGCGGGCGCGGAAACGAACAAG
This sequence comes from Janthinobacterium sp. Ant5-2-1, assembly GCF_001445815.1. Taxonomy (NCBI): domain Bacteria; kingdom Pseudomonadati; phylum Pseudomonadota; class Betaproteobacteria; order Burkholderiales; family Oxalobacteraceae; genus Janthinobacterium; species Janthinobacterium sp. Ant5-2-1. The sequence continues at coordinate 46,770 of NZ_LNCE01000025.1, forward strand.
ATCCTCGGCCGCGGCATCGACTTCGGTACCAAGGAAATTCCTGTCGACGGCCTGTGCGTGCGCATCGGCGCCATGCGCTGCCATTCGCAAGCCTTGACCATCAAGCTGAAAAAAGACGTGCCGCTCGATGAGATCAACGACATCATCGCCAGCAACAACGAATGGGTGAAATTCGTGCCGAACACGCGCGAAGCGTCCGTGCGCGACCTGTCGCCGGCGGCCGTGACCGGCAGCCTGACGATTCCCGTCGGCCGTGTGCGCAAGATGAGCATGGGCGGCGAATACCTGTCTGCCTTCACCGTGGGCGACCAGTTACTGTGGGGCGCGGCCGAGCCGTTGCGCCGCATGCTGCGTATTCTCTTGGACGCGTAATCGCCACAAATTGCTGATCAAGATCAAGCCGGGGCTGTTTTCCCGGCTTTTTTTTCGTCCCAAGCCCGTCAAGGCTCAACCATGCGGAGCTTGCATAGCTCTGGGCATGATGATATGTTGATACCTCTGGAAAAGTAACAGTTTTCCCATGTCAACTAAGATGCCGCCAACTATGCCTGTACACACTCGTCCCCGGGTCGCCTCCCTTGCCATTAAAACACTCAGCAGCGCTGTCGCCTGTGCGGTGTTATTGTCACCGGCGGCATCCGCAGCCGAGCTGGGCAAGATTACGGTGCTGTCCGCCGCCGGCCAGCCGCTGCGCGCCGAGGTCGAATTGTCGGCCATCAAGCCAGGCGAAGCCACCAGCCTGCTGGCCAAGCTGGCGCCGCCGGACGCCTACCGTCAGGCCAACGTGGAATTCAATCCCGCGTTGAATGCGCTGACGTTTGCCGTGGAAAACCGCAATGGCAAGCCTTTCATCCGCATCAGTTCGGCGCAACCGGTGGCCGAGCCGATGGTCGACCTGCTGCTGGAACTGAGCAGCAAGAGCGGCCGCCAGGTGCGCGAATATGCGTTCGTGCTCGACACGCCCGAAGCGCGCCAGACGCGCGGCGCGCAAGTGACGGCGCCAGTCGAGCCGGGCAAGGCCAAGCCGGCCGCCGTTGCCGAGACTGCGCCGCCTGCCGCGAAAAAGGCGGCAGGCGAATACAAGGTCAAGGCGGGCGATACCCTGAGCCGCATCGCCAGCGAACTGAAGCCTTCTGGCGTGTCGCTCGACATGATGCTCGTGGCCCTGTACCGCGCCAATCCCGACGCCTTCAAGGGCGAGAACATGAACCGCATGCAGGCCGGGCGCATCCTGGCCGTGCCGGGCGCGGACGCCGTGCGTGCCACCGGTGCGGCTGAAGCGAAGGGCATCGTGACGGCGCACGCCATCGATTTCGAAGCCTACCGCAACAAGCTGGCGGGCCAGGTGTCGCAAAGCAAGCCGGCCAAGGCGGCCGAAGCGACGCAAAGCACGGCCGGCAAGATCGGCGCGACCAAGGTGCAGGAAAAGCCGACGGCCGTGAGCGAGTCGCAAGACAAGCTGAAACTGTCGAAGGCGGAACCGGCGGCCAAGTCGGCCGGCAAGAGCGCCGTGGTCAGCGAGGAAGACAAGATCGCCAAGGCGAAGCAGGTCGATGAAGCGGCTGCCCGCGTCAAGGAGCTGGAAAAGAACGTCAGCGACCTGGAAAAATTGATGGCGGTCAAGAGCAAGGCCATGGCCGACAAGAGCGCCCCGGCGCCCGCCAAGCCGGCCGAAGCTGCCGCCAGCGCATTGGCAAGCTCGCCGGCTGTTGCCAGCGTGCCAGCCGAAGCGCAGCCGCCCGTTCCCAAAGCGAAACCGGTGCCGCTGGTGAAAAAACCATCGCCGCTGGAACCGACCATCACCGACAAGATCAATGACCACCTGGGCGCCATCGGCATCGGCATCGCCGCGCTGCTGGCTGCCGTGGCTGCGCTGGTGATCGCGCGCCGCCGCAAGGATGCGCCGCCTGCGCGCGAAGACGTACCGCCCGTGTTCGAGCCAGAGCCGCCCGTCGCGCCGCCGTCAGGCCTGGCGCCGGAAGACCAGCAGTCCGAAGCGAGCAATCACCTGTTCGGCACGGGCGCCGCCGCTGCCGGCGTGGCCGCCGCAGCGGGCGCCAGCATGCTCGATGCGAATGAAACGGACCCGGTCGCCGAAGCGGACGTGTATATCGCCTACGGCCGCGATGGTCAGGCGGAAGATATCCTCAAGGAAGCCTTGCGTATCCACCCGGAACGCCATGCTGCCCGCCTGAAGCTGCTGGAAATCTATTCGGCCCGCAATGACGTGCGCGCGTTTGAAGACCAGGCCAGCGAGCTGTACAGCCTGACGCGTGGCCAGGGCGAAGAGTGGCCGCAAGCGGCCGCGCTAGGCCTGGCGCTCGACCCCACCAATCCCCTGTATGGCGATACGGAAGACGACGCCGTCGTCAGCCTGAGCAAGGCTGCCGGCAACGACGTGCATGGCCAGAGCATGGATTTGCCTGACGAGCCAGCCGCGCCGCTGGCCGACCTGGCGCCGGCCGAGTCCGTGTCTTCCGTGGCGGCCCGCGATGCGCGCGATCCCCTCGACTTTGACCTCGACAGCCTCGATTTCGAGCCCGTTTCCACCGGCGACCCGATCGTCATGCCGGGACCGGACAGCAAGCCCGTCTCCGCCGCGCAGGATGCGCAGTATGACGCCAGCATGGATTTCGGCCTGGACCTGGAGCCGCCAGCCGGCCCCGTGAATGGCGTGGGTGCCGGCTTGACGCCGCTGCCTGATCCGTTGAAAGATATCGACCTGGCCCATTTTGACCTCGACGAGCCCGTGGCGCCAGCTAGCGCGCCGGTCGCGGCGGCCGAGCCTTCGCTCGACAGCCTGTTCGACGACGCGCAAACGCCGGCCGCGCCGCCGGAAAATATCCCGCCTGCGCAGGAATTCGACTTGTCCGGCATCGACCTGGACCTCAACGATGGCAAGACGGCCAGCGTGGGCGTGGACGATCCGCTTTCGGCCATCCACATGGAAATGGATACCAAGCTGGACCTGGCGATCGCGTACCAGGAAATAGGCGACAAGGAAGGCGCGCGCGAACTGATCGATGAGGTCATCAAGGGCGGTAGCGACGAGCAGGTTGCGAAAGCCAATACCATGCGCGCGCTGTTGAGCTAGCAGTGCCCGCCGGTGCGGCAGGCTGCCGCGCCGGTATAATGCTTCGATGCAAAATATTACGACAGCAACGCCATTGAAGCGTATCGTCCTCGGCCTGCAGTACGACGGCACGGCCTGGCATGGATACCAGAAACAGGAAGACGGGCAAACGGTGCAGGACCAGCTGGAAAACGCGCTGGAACAGTTTGCCCGCGTGCGCCTGGCCACCACCTGCGCCGGCCGCACGGATACGGGCGTGCATGCGCTCGAGCAAGTCGTGCATTTCGATACGGAACTGAACCGCGACGTGCACTCATGGGTGCGCGGCGTCAACGCCTTCCTGCCGAAGTCCATCGCCGTGCGCTGGGCCAGGGAACTGGAAGGCGATCCGACGGTCAATGACTTCTTCCACGCCCGCTTCAGCGCCCGCGCTCGCACCTATCATTATGTGTTGTACAACAACGCCACCCGCTCGCCGCTGGTGGAAGGGCGCGCCGGCTTCTTTTTCCGCCCGCTGGACGTGGAACTGATGCGCCAGGCCGTGCAGCCGCTGCTGGGCTGGCATGACTTCACGGCCTTCCGCGCCGCGCAATGCCAAGCCAAGTCGCCCGTCAAGCTCATGCATGACATCCGCATCGAGCGGCGCGGCGATTGCGTCATTTTTACGATTACGGCCAATGCCTTCCTGCACCACATGGTGCGCAACCTGGTCGGTTCGCTCGTCTACATCGGCACGGGGCGCGAAAAGCCGGACTGGCTCGGCCATCTGCTGGAAAGCAAGGACCGCCATGCGGCCGCGCCCACCTTCATGCCGGACGGCCTGTACCTGGCGCAGATCGATTACGATCCGAAATGGGAACTGCCGCAAGACAGCAGCAGCGCCTTGCCCTGGTTCTGACGTTTACTTCAAGGAAAAGCCATGCCACGCACACGCATCAAGATCTGCGGCCTGACCCGCGCCGAAGATATCCAGGCCGTCGTGGCGGCGGGCGCCGACGCCATCGGTTTCGTGTTTTATCCGAAAAGCCCCCGCTACGTGACGCCTGAACAGGCCGCCAGCCTGATCGCGGCCATGCCGCCGTACGTGACGACGGTGGGCCTGTTCGTCAACGCCACGCTGGACGAGGTGCGGGCAACGAAAGCCGTGGCGCCCTTGTCGCTGCTGCAATTTCATGGCGACGAGACGCCAGAACACAGCGCCGCGCTGGCTGCGGCCGTGAATACGCCGTTTACGCAAGTGTTCCGCGTCAAACCCGACACCAGCTTTGAAGATTTGCTAGAATACGAACAGCGCTATCGCGCCGCCAGTCCCTTGTTTGCCAGCCTCTTGCTGGACACCTATGTGGATGCTTATGGCGGTGCAGGAAAGGTATTTGATTGGTCCCTCATTCCAAAAGAACTCGCGCCTCGGGTCGTTTTAAGTGGTGGCTTGAGCGTACAAAACGCGACTGACGCAGTGGTGCGCGTGCGCCCTTACGCCGTCGACATCAGCAGTGGTGTCGAAGCGTCCAAGGGCATCAAGGACGCATCCCGTGTTCGCGCGTTTATCGCCGCGGTGCAGGATGCCGATGCCATCATTGCCAGAGGAAACAACCATGAATGACCACACCACAGCGCCCGGCGCAGCCGCCGCATTGTTCCACGCTACCGATTATCCGTTTCCCGACCTGCGCGGCCACTTCGGCCCGTACGGCGGCTCTTTCGTTGCCGAAACGCTCACGCATGCGCTGGCCGAGCTGAAAGACGCCTACGCCCGCTACAGCGTCGATCCGGAATTCCTCGAAGAGTTCCGCTATGAGTTGAAACACTTTGTCGGCCGTCCGTCGCCCATCTACCACGCCAAGCGCTGGTCCGAGCTGGCCGGTGGCGCGCAAATCTATTTCAAGCGCGAAGACTTGAACCACACGGGCGCGCACAAGATCAATAACGTGATCGGCCAGGCCCTGCTGGCCAAGCGCATGGGCAAGCCGCGCATCATCGCCGAGACGGGCGCGGGACAGCACGGCGTGGCCACGGCCACCATCTGCGCCCGCTTCGGCCTCGAATGCGTGGTCTACATGGGCAGCGAAGACGTCAAGCGCCAGGCGCAGAACGTGTACCGCATGAAATTGTTGGGCGCGACCGTCGTGCCCGTCGAGTCCGGTTCCAAGACCCTCAAGGATGCGCTGAATGAAGCCATGCGCGACTGGGTCACCAACATTGAAAACACCTTTTATATCATCGGCACCGTGGCAGGCCCGCACCCGTATCCGATGATGGTGCGCGACTTCCAGTCCGTGATCGGCGAGGAATGCCTGGTGCAGATGCCGGAAATGACGGGCCGCCAGCCCGACTACGTGCTGGCCTGCATCGGCGGCGGCTCGAACGCCATGGGCATCTTTTACCCATATATCGACCAGAAAGAGGTAAAACTGATCGGCGTGGAAGCGGCCGGCGAAGGCCTGGACACGGGCAAGCATTCGGCCTCGCTGACGGCCGGTTTCCCGGGTGTGCTGCACGGCAACCGCACCTATCTGCTGCAGGATGAAAATGGCCAGATCATCGAGACGCACTCCGTCTCGGCCGGCCTCGACTATCCTGGCGTGGGACCGGAACACGCGTGGCTGAAAGACTCGGGCCGCGCGCAATACGTGTCGATCACGGATGACGAGGCCTTGCAGGCGTTCCACGACTGCTGCCATATCGAAGGCATCATCCCGGCCCTGGAATCGTCGCACGCGCTGGCCTATGCGGCCAAGCTGGCGGCCACCTTGCCGAAAGACCAGATCGTGCTGGCCAACCTGTCGGGCCGTGGCGACAAGGACATGCATACCGTGGCGGAACGCATGGGATTGAATTTCAGTTAAATAACTGACAACCCCAGTATTGCGTAGGTCGGATTAGCGCGCATGCGCGTAATCCGACATCTCCCACCGATAAAGAAAGCATCCCATGTCCCGTATCGCCACCATCTTCGCCAACTTAAAATCCAACAACAAGACCGGCCTGGTCACCTTCATCACCGCCGGCGACCCCGGCCCCGACGCCACCGTGCCCCTGATGCACGCACTCGTCGAGGGCGGCGCCGATGTGCTGGAACTGGGCGTGCCGTTTTCCGACCCCATGGCCGAAGGCCCCGTCATCCAGCGCGCCTGCGAGCGGGCCTTGAAATTCAATGTTGGCATCCACGACGTGTTCGGCTATGTGCGCCAGTTCCGCGAGACGAACCAGACGACGCCCGTGGTGCTGATGGGCTATGCCAACCCCATCGAGCGCATCGGCAGCGCCGCCTTTATTGCAGCGGCGCAAGCGGCCGGCGCCGACGGCGCCATCGTCGTCGACTATCCGCCGGAAGAGTGCGAGGAATTTGCCAGCGCCATGCGCGAAGCGGGCCTTGACCTGATTTTCCTGCTGGCACCGACTTCGACGGAAGAGCGCATCGCGCAAGTGGCCAAGGTTGGCGGCGGCTTCAGCTATTACGTGTCGCTCAAGGGCGTCACGGGCGCCGGCAACATTGATACGCAACAGGTGGCGGAGCGCCTCGCGGCCATCCGCCAGCATGTAAAATTACCCATCGGCGTGGGCTTCGGCATTCGCGATGGGGCCACGGCCAAGGCTGTTGCCAAGGTGGCCGACGCCGTCGTGATCGGCAGCCGCATCATCCAGGAAATTGAAAATGCCCCGGAAGGCGGCGCCGTCGACGCCGTGCGCAGCTTTACGGCAGGCATCCGCGCCGCACTGGACGCCTGAGCAAGCTTGTTGTTTACGCAAGCTCGGGTGGCGGCAAAGTTCGACAGCCCGGCGATAAACGGCTACACTTCGGCCACTGATTTGCCTGTTATTGTGCAATAGATAAAATTTTTGGTGGCGCCCTGCGGGGCGTCGCCGTTTACCGTCTGCCGGGGGCGTCCACCGACGCTACCCCTACAAGGGCCCAAGGAGAAAATATGAGTTGGTTGGAAAAACTGCTGCCACCGCGCATCCAGCGTTCTGATGCCGCCGCGCGCAAGACCATGCCGGAAGGCCTGTGGGTCAAGTGCCCGTCGTGCGAAGCCGTGCTGTACCGTACGGACCTGGAATCGAATTTGCACGTGTGCCCGAAATGCGACCACCACATGCGCATCCGCGCGCGTGAACGCCTCGACAGCCTGCTCGACGCGGGCGGCCGCTATGAAATCGGCCAGGAAATCCTGCCTGTCGATACCTTGAAATTCAAGGACAGCAAGAAATATCCTGACCGCCTGAAGTCCGCCATGGAAGCGACGGGCGAGACGGATGCGATGGTCGTCATGGGCGGCGCCATCATGAGCCTGCCGGTTGTCGTGGCGTGCTTCGAATTCGAATTCATGGGCGGCTCCATGGGCTCCGTCGTGGGCGAGCGCTTCGTGCGCGGCGCGCAAATCGCGCTGGAACAGAAAGTGCCGTTCATTTGCATCACAGCCACCGGTGGCGCGCGCATGCAGGAAGGCTTGCTGTCCCTGATGCAGATGGCAAAAACCACGGCCATGCTGACCAAGTTGTCCGAAAAGAAATTGCCATTCATCAGCGTGCTGACCGACCCGACCATGGGCGGCGTGTCCGCCTCGTTCGCCTTCATGGGCGACGTGGTCATCGCCGAACCGAAAGCGCTGATCGGTTTTGCCGGCCCGCGCGTGATTGAAAACACCGTGCGCGAAAAACTGCCGGAAGGTTTCCAGCGCGCCGAGTTCCTCGTCACCAAGGGCGCCGTCGACATGATCGTCGACCGCCGCAAGATGCGCGAAGAAATCGCACGCTTGCTGGCCTTGTTGCAAAACCAGGCTGTGGAAGTGCTGGCGTAACGCCAAAGTATCAGGCCGGGCGGTGTCCTGCGGACCCGCCCGGTTGCCATGCAACACCGTCTCCGCGCCTCGCGCACTGTCTCCTCATCAAGAAGTCTCCCATGCAAAACCTCCCCACCACCTTGCCGGACTGGCTCGCCATGCTGGAAACCCGCCATTCGGAAACCCAGATCAACATGGGCCTGGACCGCGTGCAAGCCGTCAAGGCGCGCATGCAGCTGGCGTTTGCTTGCCCCGTGATCATGGTGGCGGGCACGAATGGCAAGGGCTCCACCTGCGCCATGCTGGAATCCGTACTGTTGCGTGCAGGCTACAAAGTGGGGCTGTACATCAAGCCGCATTTTCTCGATTTTAACGAGCGCGCCCGCGTGCTGGGCGAGATGGCCAGCGACGAACAGATCGTCGCCAGCTTCCAAGCCGTTGAAGCCGTGCGCGGCGACACGCCGCTGACGTATTTCGAATTCACCACGCTGGCGATTCTGCATCTGCTGTCGCAGGCCAAGCTGGACGTGGCCATCCTGGAAGTGGGCCTGGGCGGGCGCCTGGACGCCGTCAACGTGATCGATGCCGACGTGGCCATCGTCACCAGCGTCGATATCGACCACACGGATTACCTGGGCGACACGCGCGAAGCGATCGGCTTTGAAAAGGCGGGCATCTTCCGTCCGGGCAAGGCGGCCATCTGCAGCGACCCCGTGCCGCCGCAGTCGTTGATCGATCATGCCGAGACCATCGGCGCCGACCTGTGGCTGATGGGCCGCGATTTCAACTATTCGGGCGACAAGCAGCAGTGGAACTACGGCGGGCGCGAGCAGCGCCGCAATTCGCTCGCGTATCCAAGCTTGCGCGGCGCCAACCAGATCCTCAATGCGACGGCCGTGCTGGCCGCGCTGGAAGTGCTGAAGCTGAAACTGCCCGTGGGCGCGCAGGAAGTGCGCACGGGCCTCGTGACGGTGGAACTGCCGGGCCGCTTCCAGGTCTTGCCTGGCCGCCCCAGCGTGATCCTCGACGTGGCGCACAATCCCCACGCGGCGTCGGCGCTGAACCAGAACCTGGGCAATATGGGCTATCACCCGTACACCTATGCCGTGTTCGGCTCCATGCAGGACAAGGATATCGATGGCGTATTGGCCGCGATGAGCGAACACGTCGACCACTGGTGCCTGACGAACCTGCCTTCGCCGCGCGCGGCGACGGCTTCCGAGCTGGCCGCCAAGGTGCAGATCATGCTCGAAGATAAGCCCGACAGTAGCGAACATACTGTGTCTATTTTCGATGATCCGGCACAAGCTTTTGCAAATGCAATGAGCCGGGCCGGTGAGAATGATAGAATTGTGGTCTTTGGTTCTTTCCTCACCGTTGCAGGCGTGATGAAGGCCCGAAAATCCTCACTTCACTGAAACGCACTCGACTGAAAATCACGCATGGGCTTGTTCTCGAAACTGTTTAAAAACAAGCAAGAATCCTCTGGCGAAGACAGCGGCTTTTATGTCCCTGGCGAAGCACAGTCGCCGACCCGCAAGCGCGCAGCCAACACGGCCGGTGGCGGTGGATCGCGCCGTGGCGGCAAGGAAGCGCCGGACCCGGTCTTGCCTGAAAAAAAGCGCGCACGTCGCCGCCTGGTCGGGGCCATTGCCCTGGCCTTGGGTGTGGCTGTCGGCTTGCCGATGCTGCTCGACTCCGAGCCGAAGGCGCCGTTCAACGATATCGCCATCGACATTCCGTCGAAGGAAAAGGCCGTCGCGCCTGCACCGGCGCCCGTGCCGGCCGTTCCGGCCCGGGCCGCGGCAAATGGCCTGGACCAGTCCGAGGAAATCGTCGACGCGCCGCTGCCGCCTGCGGCCAAGCCGACCCCTGCACCGACACCGGCACCCGTGCTGGCGGCCGCCCAGCCTGCACCGGTCAAGCCGACCTATGTGGAACCGAAACCCGAGCCCAAGCCTGAACCCAAGCCGGTCAAGGTGGAGCCGAAACCGGAGCCGAAGCACGAAACCAAGCCCGAGCCGAAACACGAGTCCAAGCCCGAAGCCAAGCCTGAGCCCAAGCATGAAGTAAAGCCGGAAGCCAAGCCCGAGCCGAAGCCTGCCAAGCCGACGCAATCGGCTGACGATGCCGCGCGTGCGCTGGCGATCCTGGAAGGCAAGCCGCAAGAGAAAGCACAGGACAAGGCGCACGACGCCGGCAGCGGCAAGTTCGTGGTGCAAGTGGCGGCCCTGGCGACGCAGGACAAGGTCGATGAATTGCAGGACAAGCTGCGCGATGCGGGCATCAAGTCGTACACGCAGAAAGTCTCCAGCCCGGCGGGCGAACGCATCCGCGTGCGCGTGGGGCCGTTCGGCAGCCGCGAAGACGCTGAAAAGACCCGCGCCAAGCTGCAAAAGCTGGGCCTGGGCGGCAGCCTGGTGCCGGCGTGATGTCGCAAGGCTGAATCGGCGTGACGATCTTCGATTACCTGGTGCTGTTCGTGCTGGTGACGTCCGTGCTGATCAGCATGATGCGTGGCCTGGTCAAGGAAATACTGTCATTGGTCAGCTGGATCGTGGCCTTCGTCATTGCCAACGCCTATGGCGCCACCCTGGCGAAATTCCTGCCGGAAGCCGTGCCGGGCGAAGCCATCCGTTTGTTGCTGGCCTTCGTCGTGCTGTTCATTGGCGTGCGTATTTTGATGGGATTGCTGTCCATGACGGTCGACGCGCTCGTCAAGGTAACGGGCCTGAGCCTGGCCGACCGCACCCTGGGCAGCCTGTTCGGCGTGGCGCGGGGCCTTGTGATCGTGCTGACCGCCGTCATCTTGTGTGGGATGACGTCCATACCGCAGCAGCCATTCTGGAAAAACGCGCAGCTCAGCCCGTTCGCGGAGCAGGGCGCGCGCGCCATCAAGCCTTATCTGCCTGCCGCTTACGCGCAGCATGTGAAATTTTGAATTTTTTTAAAATCAGTAGCACAGTTTAGGAGCACACCATGTGTGGCATCGTCGGCGTCGTTTCCCATCAACCTGTCAATCAATTGCTCTATGATGCATTGTTGCTCCTGCAACATCGCGGTCAGGACGCGGCAGGGATTGCGACCAATCACAGCAGTATGTTTTCCATGCACAAAGCCAATGGCCTCGTGCGTGACGTCTTCCGTACGCGCAACATGCGTTCGCTGCAAGGCACGACGGGCATCGGCCATTGCCGTTACCCGACGGCCGGTTCGTCGAGCGAAGAGGAAGCACAACCGTTCTATGTGAATGCGCCGTTCGGCATCACGCTGGCGCACAATGGCAACCTGACCAACTGGGAACAGTTGAAGCTGGAAATGTTCAAGAACGACCGCCGCCACATCAATACCGATTCCGATTCGGAAGTGCTGCTCAACGTGCTGGCGCATGAAATCCAGGAAGCGACGACGGGCCTGAACCTGGACCCGGAAGCCATCTTCAAGGCCGTTACCGTGCTGAACCGCCGCGTCAAGGGTGGTTACGCCGCCGTCGCGCAAATCGCCGGCGTGGGCTTGCTGGCCTTCCGCGACCCGCACGGCATCCGTCCCTTGTGCCTGGGCATCAATGAAACGGAGCAGGGTCCCGAATACCTGATCGCTTCCGAATCCGTGGCCCTGGAAGGTATGGGCTTCCGCTTCGTGCGCGACATCGGTCCCGGCGAAGCCGTCTTTATCGATGCCGACAAGAAATTGCACAGCGCCCAGTGCGCCGACAATGCCAGCCTGAACCCTTGTGTGTTCGAATTCGTCTACCTGGCCCGTCCCGACTCCGTCATCGACGGCGCCTCCGTGTACGCCACGCGCCTGAAAATGGGCGAATACCTGGCCGAGAAGATCCGCGCCGAGTTGCCAGGCGTGCATATCGACGTGGTCATGCCGATTCCCGATTCCTCGCGTCCGGCCGCCATCCAGCTGGCCATGGCGCTGAACATCGAGTACCGCGAAGGCTTCATCAAGAACCGCTACATCGGCCGCACCTTCATCATGCCGGGCCAGGCGGCGCGCAAGAAATCCGTGCGCCAGAAGCTCAACGCGATCCCGTCCGAATTCAAGGATAAAGTGGTGCTGCTGGTCGACGATTCCATCGTGCGCGGCACCACCAGCCGTGAAATCGTGCAGATGGCGCGTGAAGCGGGCGCGACGAAGGTCATCTTCGCTTCGGCCGCGCCACCGGTGATCTACCCGAACGTGTACGGCATCGACATGCCGACGCGCGACGAGCTGATCGCCTACGGCCGCACGACGGAAGAAGTGTGCCGCGAAATCACGGCCGACTACCTGGTCTACCAGGATATCGGCGCGCTGAAGCAGGCGATCGCCGACGTCAACCCGGCACTGACCAATTTCGAAGCGTCGTGCTTCGATGGCGTCTACGTGACGGGCGACGTATCGCAGGAATACTTGGACCGCCTGGAATATGCGCGCCACCATCCGAAGGCGGCAGCGCCCGAAGATACGCCGCGTTCCCAGCTGAACCTGAACCTGGCCACGACAGAAGCATAAGTACCTGCCCGGCCGATGCCGGGCTTTTTTTTCTTTGCGATCATGAACGATAAAAAAAACTACGGCTTCACCACCACCATCCTGCATAACGACCGCCGCAAGGGCATCGAGCACGGCTCGCTGCACAAGCCCGTGCATACTTCCGTTGCCTTCGGTTACGCCGATGCGCGCCAGCTGGCTTCCGTGTTCCAGGGCAAGGAAGCGGGCTTCCGCTATGGCCGCCAGGGCAATCCGACCGTCTCCGCGCTGGAAGACAAGGTCAACAAGATGGAAGACGGCGTGGCGACTTTGTGCTTCGCCACCGGCATGGGCGCCATCGGCGCCGTGGTGCAATCGCTGTTGCGCGCCGGTGACCATGTCGTGTCGTCGGCCTTTTTGTTTGGCAACACCAACAGCCTGTGGCAAACGGTGACGGGGCAGGGCATAGCCGTGTCGTTTGTCGACGCCACCGATGTCGCCAACGTGGCGGCCGCCATCACGCCGGCCACGCGCATTGTGTTTGTGGAAACCATCGCCAATCCCCGTACGCAGATCGCCGACCTGGCAAGGATCGGCGACTTGTGCCGGGAGAAGGGCATTTTGTATATCGTCGACAACACGATGACGACGCCATATCTGTTCCGCCCGAAAGCCGTGGGCGCGGGTCTGGTGGTCAATGCCTTGACGAAATCCATCGGCGGCCATGGCAATGCGCTGGGCGGCAGCTTGACGGACACGGGCGTGTTCGACTGGACGCGGTATCCGAACATCTTTGAAAATTATAAAAAGGCGGCGCCCGCCCAGTGGGGCATCGCGCAAATCCGCGCCAAGGCCTTGCGCGACTTCGGCGCTTCGCTGGGGCCGGAAGCGGCGCACCATATCGCTGTCGGCGCGGAAACCATGGCCTTGCGCATGGACCGCACCTGCTCGAACGCCCTGGCGCTGGCGACCATGCTGCAGGCGGACCCGAGAGTGGCGGCCGTGCACTACCCGGGCCTGGCGTCGCACCCGCAGCACGCGCTGGCAACGGACTTGTTCCGCAGCTATGGCTCGCTGTTCAGCTTTGAGCTGAAGGATGGCATCGACTGCTTCGATTTCCTCAATCGTTTGAATTTGGCTATTCCAGCGAGCAACCTGGGCGACACGCGCACCCTCGTCATTCCCGTCGCCCACACGATTTTCTACGAGATGGGTGCCGAGCGCCGCGCCAGCATGGGCATCGCCGAATCCCTGATCCGCGTGTCGGTGGGCATCGAAGATGAGGCCGATCTGCTGGAGGATTTCAGCAGTGCGCTGGATGCATAAGCAGCCGCGCACCATGTAAAAAGGGCCGCGACAGTCATGCTGTCGCGGCCCTTTTTTACGTGCTGCAGTTTAATGCCAGCTGCGCATCAGTCCGACGGCGAGGCCTTCCAACGCAAACTCGTCTTCGGGCGACACGGTGATCACCTTGAAGTCCGGGTTCTCCGGCAGCAGTTCGATGACGGAGCCCGTCTTCTTGTAGCGCTTGACGGTGACTTCGTCGCCGATGCGGGCGACGACGATCTGGCCATTCTTGGCGCTGTCGACCTTTTTCACGGCCAGCAAGTCGCCATCCATGATGCCGGCGTCGCGCATGGACCACCCGCGCACTTTCAGCAGGAAGTCGGGCTTGGCCGAAAACAGGGCCGGGTCCACGTTGTAGCTCGCTTCCAGGTTTTCCTGCGCCAGGATGGGCGAGCCTGCCGCCACCCGGCCGATCAGAGGCAGCGACATCAGCAGCGCTGCCGGCACTTTCGACGGCGGCGCTTCGGCGGCCGCGCCGATCAGGCGGATGCCGCGCGAGGTGCCGGGCGAAATCTCGATCGCGCCCTTGCGGGCCAGGGCCTGCAAATGCTCTTCGGCCGCGTTGGCCGATTTGAAACCCAGTTCATTGGCGATTTCGGCACGGGTGGGAGGGAAGCCCGTGTTTTCAATCGCGTCTTTGATCAGGTTCAGGATTTGTTCTTGTCGTGCTGTCAGCTTGATCATGAGCGGTGGGTGCATACTAAAATGCTGTCTATATGAACAGTCTGTATTTTTGTACAGTATCGTCCACTATGCAAGGGGATTTCCGTGTTTTGGGCGAATTTCGCAAGAAATACTTGTCCATGGGCGCAAAGCGCGGCGGCGCACGGGCTTTTCGGGCGCTTGTGGAAGGAATGATTGAAACGTTTGCAAAAGGCGGTTATAATCTTCGGCTGACCTTCCCACACCCGTCTTGACGCCGGGGTGGGCGATTATCAATCCGACCTGAAGGAGTTTGCATGCGTCATTATGAAATAGTCTTTATCGTCCATCCGGACCAAAGCGAGCAAGTGCCCGCGATGATCGAACGCTACAAAGCCAGCGTAACCACCCGCGGCGGTTCGGTTCACCGCGTGGAAGATTGGGGTCGCCGTCAAATGGCTTACTCGATCCAAAAGCTGCCTAAAGCACACTACATCTGCCTGAACATCGAATGCGACAACGAGACCCTGGTCGAGTTGGAAACAGCATTCAAATTCAATGATGCCGTGTTGCGTCACCTGACCGTTAAAATGAAGAAAGCTGAAACAGCTCCTTCGCCGATGATGAAATCGGTACAACGCGAAGACGCGGCCAAAAGCCACCGCACCGAAGCACCAGCAGCCGCTCCAGCCGCCGCAGCAGCAGCTTAATTCTTGACCGGGATCGTGCGCTGAACCAGCTACAAGTAACCGCCATCATTGCCGAGCGCGAAATATTGCGCTATACCCCGGCAGGGCTGCCGATTGTGAATGCAGTATTGCAGCACAGTTCGCAGCAGATGGAAGCAGGGATTGCCCGTTTGACCGAGTTTGATGTTGCCGCGCTAGCCGCTGGCGAAATTTCAGGCAGGTTCAGTCAGGCAAGCTTGGGTGGGGTGTATCAGTTCACGGGTTTCCTGGCCAGGAAGAGCCGCAACAGCAAGAGTTTGGTGTTTCACATCATTGATTTTAGTGCAGTCAATTCTGACTAGCGCATTTTAGATACAGGAGCCTGACATGGCATTCGGTAAAAAGTTCGACAAAAATAAGCTCAAGCTTAAAGAAAAACGCAAACAGCAAAACCCGTTGTTCAAACGCAAGAAGTTCTGCCGCTTCACCGCAGCTCACGTTGAGCAAGTCGACTACAAAGACGTCGACACGCTGAAAGACTTCGTCCAAGAAAACGGCAAGATCATGCCAGCACGCCTGACCGGTACCAAAGCGCACTACCAGCGCCAAGTTGACACCGCAATCAAGCGCGCTCGCTTCCTCGCGCTGCTGCCATACACCGATCTGCACCACGCTTAATCGGTCAGATATTCCTGGAGAAGAACTATGCAAATCATTCTGTTAGAAAAAGTTGTTAACGTCGGTAACCTCGGCGAAGTCGTCAAAGTCAAAGACGGTTACGCACGTAACTTCCTGATCCCGCAACGCCTGGCACGTCGTGCTACGGCAACCGCTGTGGCTGAATTCGAAGTCAAGCGCGCCGAACTGGAAAAAGCTGCTGCCGCCAAACTGGCCGCATCGCAAGCCCAGGGCGAAAAACTGAGCGGCCTGACCGTTCAAGTTGCTCAAAAAGCTGGTGTTGATGGCCGTCTGTTCGGTTCCGTCACCAACTTCGACATCGCTGAAGCGCTGACCAAGCAAGGTTTTGCTGTTGAAAAAGCACAAATCCGCATGCCTACCGGCCCGCTGAAGATCGTTGGCGAGCACAACGTTTCGGTTGCTCTGCACACCGACGTGGTCGTGGAAGTTGTTATCGCTGTCGTTCCAGACGCGAACGCGTAATTGTCTGCGGGCCTGGCCCGCAAGCATTGCCGCACTATGAAAAGCCGGGTTCGCCCGGCTTTTTTGTGGCCTTTTTTTCGCTCAATTTCAGCCCTTTATTTTTGCCAGCACGCCGAAGCGGGTATAATTCGCGCCATGAACGCCCCCTCTGATCCGCAACTGGATTCCCTCCGTATTCCGCCGCATTCGATCGAAGCAGAACAATCCGTCATCGGTGGTCTGCTGCGCGACAATGCCGCGTATGACCGCATCGCCGACTTCATGCATGCGGAGGATTTCTATCGCTATGACCATCGCATCATCTTCGAGCAAATCGTCAAGATGGTTAACGCTTCCAAGCCAGCCGATGTCATTACTGTTTTTGAAACCCTGACCCAGCTCGGCAAGGCCGATGATGTGGGCGGACTCGCTTACCTGAACGCCATGGCGCAAAACACGCCATCGGCCGCGAACATCCGGCGCTACGCCGAGATCGTGCGCGACCGCGGCGTGCTGCGTAAACTCATCACCGTCGCCGACGATATCTCCGGCACGGCCTTCAGCCCGCAAGGCAAGGAAGTCAAGCAGATGCTTGACGAGGCCGAATCGAAGATTTTCGCCATCGCCGAAGAAGGCGCGCGCGGCGCCCAGGGCTGGACCGCCATCCAGCCTCTGCTGACGCAGGTGGTCGAGCGCATCGACGAACTGTACAGCCGTGACAACCAGAGTGAAATCACGGGCGTGCCCACCGGTTTCATCGACCTCGACCGCATGACCTCGGGTCTGCAGCCGGGCGACCTGGTGATCGTGGCGGGCCGTCCGTCGATGGGTAAGACGGCGTTTTCCGTCAACATCGGCGAAAACGTGGCCATCGACAGCGGCTTGCCCGTGGCCGTGTTCTCGATGGAGATGGGCGGCGCCCAGCTGGCCATGCGTATGCTCGGCTCCGTCGGGCAGCTCGACCAGCACCGTTTGCGTACTGGCCGCCTGAACGACGAAGACTGGCCGCGCCTGACGAATGCGATCCAGAAGATGAACGACGCGCAGTTGTACATCGATGAAACGCCGGCGCTCAATTCCATCGAATTGCGCGCCCGCTCGCGCCGCTTGTCGCGTCAATGCGGCAAGCTGGGCCTGATCATCGTCGATTACTTGCAACTGATGTCGGCCAATACGCCGGGCGACAACCGCGCCACGGAAATTTCCGAGATTTCACGGGGCTTGAAAGGCTTGGCGAAAGAACTCGGTTGCCCCGTGATCGCGCTGTCCCAGCTGAACCGCTCGCTGGAACAACGCCCGAACAAACGTCCTGTCATGTCCGACTTGCGCGAATCGGGCGCTATTGAGCAGGATGCCGACGTGATCCTGTTCATTTACCGCGACGAGGTGTATAACCCCGACTCGCCGGACAAGGGAACGGCCGAGATCATCATCGGTAAACAGCGTAACGGTCCAATCGGCAGCATCCGCCTCACCTTCATGGGGCAGTACACCAAATTTGGCAATTACAGTGGTGGCCTGGCGCTTTACCAAGGCGACTAACACAGCAGCACTGATATTCCATTGGCCGCCCCCGACAACGGGGCGGCTTTCTGTAGTAAATAACACGACTCAATGCTTAACGGAGAATGACATGTTTGGACGCTTGATGCCCACTGAGGGCAAGTTTTTTGAATTGTTTAACCAGCACGCGGAACTGTGCGTCAAGGGCGCCAAAGAGATGCTCGGCCTGATGACCAATTTCGACGACCTGGAAAACCGCGTGCATGCGATCGAAAGCATCGAGAAACAGGCGGACAAAGTCACCTACGCCACCGTGGAAATGCTGCACAAGACCTTCATCACGCCGATCGACCGCGACGACATCCATCAGCTGATCACGCGCCAGGACGACATCCTCGACCTGCTGGAAGATGCGGCGCAAACCGTCTCGCTGTACGACCTGAAGGCCGTCACGCCGGAAGCCAAGCGCCTGGCCGAACTGGTGCTGGCCTGTACCGAAAAAGTGCGCGACGCCGTCGCCATGCTGCACAACATGGACAACTCGCGCAAGATCGTCGCCATCTGCGAAGAGATCGATCGCCTGGAATCGGACGCCGATCACGTGATGCGCGCCGCCATGTCCAAGCTGTTCCGCGACGAACCGGACGTGCGCAACCTGATCAAGCTGAAAGCGATCTACGAAATTCTGGAAACCGTGACCGACCGTTGCGAAGACGTGTCCAATATTATCGAAGGCATCATCGTCGAAAACGCGTAAGCGTTGGGCCTGTCCTGAACCAGAATCAGAAAAGAAACTATAATGACCATACAAATCAGCATCTACGTGCTAGGCCTGTTGATCGTCCTGGCGCTGCTGTTTGACTTCATGAACGGCTTCCACGATGCCGCCAACGCGATTGCCACGGTGGTCTCGACGGGCGTATTGAAACCGCAGACCGCGGTTGCCATGGCCGCCACGTTCAACTTCGTCGCCATCTTCGTGTTCCACCAGCTGACCGTGGCCGCCACAGTGGGCAAGGGCACCATCGATCCGGCCGTGATTGACCAGTACGTGATCTTCGGCGCGCTGATGGGCGCCATCTTCTGGAATTTGTTTACCTGGTACTACGGCATTCCATCGTCGTCCTCGCACGCCCTGATCGGCGGCCTGGTGGGCGCCGCTGTCGCCAAGTCCGGCACGGGCGCGCTGGTCGCGGCCGGCCTGTGGAAAACCGTCGCCTTCATCGTCATCGCACCGGTACTGGGCTTCGTGTTCGGCTCCATCATGATGCTGATCGTGTCATGGATATTCGTGCGTTCGACGCCGCGCAAGGTCGACAAGTGGTTCCGCCGTTTGCAGCTGGTCTCGGCGGCCGCCTACAGCCTGGGCCACGGCGGCAACGATGCGCAAAAAACCATCGGCATCATCTGGATGCTGCTGATCGCCGCAGGCTACTCCAGTTCAGCCGACGCCATGCCGCCGATGTGGGTCATCATCTCGTGCTATACGGCCATCAGCTTTGGCACCCTGTTCGGTGGCTGGCGCATCGTCAAGACCATGGGCCAGAAGATCACCAAGCTCAAACCGGTCGGCGGCTTCTGCGCCGAAACGGGCGGCGCGATCACCCTGTTCGTCTCGACGGCGCTGGGCATTCCCGTGTCGACCACGCACACCATCACGGGCGCCATCGTCGGCGTCGGTTCGTCGCAGAAGATGTCGGCCGTGCGCTGGGGCGTGGCGGGCAATATCGTCTGGGCCTGGATCTTCACGATTCCCGCTTCCGCTTTCGTGGCAGCAGTCGCTTGGTGGATTGGCCACCACATCATGTAAGGCGCCTCTGCAAACCTACTGCGCTGCCCACTATCGAATCTCCGTTGCTCACTGTACTAAAGTACAGCTCCGCTACTCAATCCGATATCGGGCTTGCTCGCTACGGTTTTCAGAGGGCCTTGTGCCAACTGGGCGCATGTATAAAAAAGGGAACCAAAAGGTTCCCTTTTTTTATGCGCCGGCCAGTTCGACCGTCAGCCCCTCGCTGGCGAGGAACACTTGCAAGCCGGCCAGGCGGCTTGCATAGCGGCCCATCACGTCGGCGAATACGGCTTCGAGCTGCTCGTCGCTGCGGGTCGGTTCGTGGTGGGTGCAGTACAGGCGCCTTGCGCCGCAGCGCAGGGCCAGGTCGAAGGCGGCGTCGAAGGTGCCGTGGCCCCAGCCCTGCTTGCCCGGGTATTCTTCGCGCGTGTACGAGCAATCCATGATCAGCGCGTCGACGCCGGCGACCAGCGCGTCGATGCCGGCCTGGCGCTGCGCATTGCGCGCCGCGCAGGCGGCATGCTCGGCATGCTCGGGCGGATGCAGGTTGTAGAACGGTTCATGGTCGCCGCTGAAAAACAGCGAGGCGCCGCCGCAGTCGATGCGGTAGCCGAGGTTGACCACCGGGTGGTTCATTTCGGCGCCGCGCACGCGCGCGCCGCCCACCTCGACGGCCTCGCCGGGCGCCAGGGTGCGGTACTCGATGCTGGCCGCCATGGCCGCTTCGCTGACGGGAAAATAGCTGCCTTGCAGCTGCACCGCCATCACGTGCTCGATGCCGCGCCCGCTGCTGCCGTCCAGGGCGCCATGCAGGCGCATGCGGTTGCCGGCCACGAACAGGGGCGAGAACATGGGCAAGCCGTGGATATGGTCCCAGTGGCTGTGCGTGATGAAGACGTACGCGTCGACGGGCTGGCCCGGCGGCAGTTGCTGCGCCAGCGAAAAGATGCCGCTGCCCGCATCGAGAATGATCAGGCTATCGTTGTCGGTGCGCACTTCGATGCACGTGGTGTTGCCGCCGTAGCGCGCCGTGCGCGGGCCGGGGGAGGGGATGGAGCCGCGCACGCCCCTGAACGTGAATTTCATTCAGTACCTTGTTACAGTGTAATTATTGTTGATTCTATTCTAATTAATGAGATTGGCGGCAACATTTATGCGTGTTGCGATACGGAAAGTAATTTCATTTTGTTGTGACTAAGTAATGTACAGTGCGCGGGACGGCCGTTACACTGGCGCTTGCCGACTTCCCCTTTTTTTGCTTGCCCATTACCTGATTGCCACCAATATGCCTCAGTTGCACCCTGAGAAAATCGCCCACAGACTGGAGCAATTGACCGAACTCAGTGTCGCGCTCGGCCACGGCCTGGGCGGCGAGGGGCACGACATCGGCGCGCTGTTGCAGCGCATCGTGCTGCTGGCAAAAAGCATGAGCGGCGCCGATGGCGCGACCCTGTACCGGCCCGCGCGCGAGGGCCGCCAGCTGGCGTTCGACATCAGCGTCAACGACAGCCTGGGCATCGCGCAGGGCGCCGACATGGGCTTGCCGGGCGTGTCCCTGTTCGATGGCGCGGGCCAGCCCAACCTGGCGTCCGTGGCCGCGTATGCGGCGAACATGCGCCGCAGCGTGAATATCGCCGACGTCTACCGCGACGAGGTCTTCAATTTTTCCGGCATGCGCGAGTTCGACCGCCACCACGGCTACCACACGCAATCGATCCTGACGGTGCCGATGAGCGACCACGAGGGCGACCTGATCGGCGTGCTGCAGCTGGTCAATGCCAAGGATGGCGAGACGGGCCAGGTGCGCGCCTTTTCCTCCACCGACCAGCGCTTCATCGAGGCGCTGGCCGCGCAGGCGGGCGTGGCGCTGACGAATCAGCTGCTCATCTCGCAACTGGAAGAGCTGCTGGAATCCCTGGTTACCCTGATCAATATCGGCATCGATGAAAAGTCGCCCTACACGGGGCGCCACTGCCAGTTCGTGCCCGAGCTGACGATGCTGCTGGCCGACGCCGCGCACGCGACGCAAACGGGGCCGCTGGCCGATTTCCGGCTCAGCGACAACGAGCGCAAGCAGCTGTGGCTGGCCGGTTTGCTGCACGACTGCGGCAAGATCACCACGCCCGTGCACGTGGTCGACAAGGCCACCAAGCTGGAAACCATCTTCGACCGCATCGCCCTGATCGACACGCGCTACGAAGTGCTGCTGCGCGACGCCGAGATCGCGGCCCTGCGCCAGCAGGCGGCGCAGCCGCAGCAAAAGGACGCCATCGCCCGCGCGCTGGAGCAGGAGCAGGCGGCGCTGCGCGAAGAGCGCGACTTCATCCGCACGGTCAACATCGGCGGCGAAAGCATGGCGCAAGCCGACCAGGAAAGAGTGCGGCAGATCGCCAGGCGCCGCTGGCGCGCGGCCGACGGCGAACTGCGCGATTTTCTCGATGCCGACGAGACGGAAAACCTGACCATCCGCGCCGGCACCTTGACGGCGGCCGAGCGGGCCATCGTCAACAACCATATCAGCGTGTCGATCCGCATGCTCGAGGCGCTGCCGTGGCCCAAGCACCTGCAAAAGGTGCCCGAATACGCGGGCGGCCACCACGAACGCATGGATGGCAAGGGCTATCCGCGCGGGCTGACGAAAGAGCAGATGTCGGTGCCGGCGCGGCTGATGGCCATCGCCGACATTTTCGAGGCGCTGACGGCGCGCGACCGCCCCTATAAAAAGGGCAAGTCGCTGTCCGAATCCTTGCGCATCCTCGGCAATTTCAGCCTGAACGGGCATATCGATCCGGAGCTGTTCGACGTTTTCATCCGCAGCAAGGTCTATCTGACCTTCGCTGAAAAGCACATGCATCCGAGCCAGATCGATGCCGTCGACGAGGCGGCCATTCCGGGCTATACCCCTTGAAGCTGGCGCAGGCCTGGCGCAAGCATGGGGCGCGCTCGCTGCTGGGCGTGCTCTTGACTGTGGCCGCGGCCGTGCTGTGCCTGGCCGGCAACGACACGATCGCCCGCCTTGACGCCATGCTGGGCGACTGGCGCATGCGCGCGGAAACGCCGCAGCTGGACCGCCGCATCGTCATTGTCGACATCGACGAACAAAGCCTGGCCAAGGTAGGCCGTTTTCCGTGGAGCCGCGACGTCCAGGCGCGCCTGGTGCGCCAGCTCACGGGCCATTACGGCGTGTCCGCGCTGGGTTTCGATATTGCGTTTCCCGAAGCGGACACCAGTTCCGGCTACGCCGTGCTGCAAGGCCTGGCGCAGGGCGAACTGGCGGGCGTGCCCGGCTTGCCGGCGCAGCTGGAAAAACTGCGCCCGGCCATGGACTACGATGGCCTGTTCGCCGAGGCCATGCGCGGCCAGCCCGTGGTGCTGGGCTACAGCGTGTCGGAGCAGCAAAGGAAGGGCGTGCTGCCCAAGCCCGCCTTCACCGTCGCCGACCTGAATGGCCGCACGGTGACGGCCTACGTGGCGCGCGGCTACGAAGCCAATATCGCGCCGCTGCAGGCGGCCGCGCAGGGCGCCGGCATCTTCACGGCCCTGACCGATGCCGATGGCGTCGTGCGTTCCTCGACCCTGCTGCAGCGCATCGGCGACGGCTATTATCCTTCGCTGTCGCTGGCCACCGTCGCCGTCTACCTGCAGGCGCGCGCCATCGCCCCCCGTTTCACGGGCACGGCCGATACCCTGTCGGCGCGCGAGCTGGCCAGCGGCGGCCTCGAACACATCATGCTGTTCACGCCGCATGGCGCGCTGGCGATCCCCGTGGGCGAAGCCTTGACGACGACGGTGCAGTACCGCGGTGCGGGCGGCCCCGATGGCGGCGCTTTCCGCTATGTCTCGGCGTCCGACGTGCTGGCCGGCACGGTGCCTGGCGGGCTGCTGAAGGGCGCCATCATCCTGGTGGGCACGACGGCGCCCGGCTTGAACGATATCCGCGCCACGCCCGTGAATGCCGAATATCCGGGGGTGGAGGTGCACGCCAACCTGATCAAGTCCATGCTGGACGGACGCTTCAAGGCGCGGCCCGACTACGCACTGGCGCTCGAATTGGTGCAGGTCGTGCTGTTTGGCCTGCTGCTGGCGGGCGCTCTGGCCGTGCTGCCGCCGGCCGGCGTGATGCTGGCGACGCTGGGCGCGCTGGCGGCCGCCATCGGCATCAACCTGTACCTGTACGCCGCGCACGACCTGGTGCTGGGCGGCGCCGTGCTGCTGTTGCTGATCCTGGCGCTGTTCATCGCCAACCTGGCGTGGGGCTACTTTTTCGAGGTGCGCAAGGGCCGTGCGCTGGTGGCACGTTTCGGCGAATACGTGGCGCCCGAACTGGTGGCCGAGATGGCCGACGATCCGCGCCGCTACACGATGGAGGGCGAGAACCGCGAACTGACGGTGCTGTTTGCCGACGTGCGCGGTTTTACGGCCATTTCCGAGCAGCTGGCGCCGGCCGCGCTGCGCGAATACATCAACGAATACCTGACGGCCATGTCGGAAGATATCCGCGACAGCCATGGCGGCACCCTGGACAAATACATCGGCGACGCCGTGATGGCGTTCTGGGGCGCGCCCGTCGCCTTTGGCGATCACGCCAGCCGGGCCGTAGCCAGCGCCCTGCTGATGCAGGGCAGCGCGGCACGGTTGAACCGGCAGTTTTGCGCGCGCGGCTGGCCGGCGCTGCGCATCGGCATCGGCCTCAATACGGGACCCATGCATGTGGGCGACATGGGTTCGCGCATCCGCCGCGCCTATACCGTGATGGGCGACAGCGTCAACCTGGCCGCCCGCCTGGAAGGCGCCAGCAAGCTGTATGGCGCGGGCATCGTGGTGGGCCAGGCCACGCGCTCCGCCGCCCCGGATTTCCTGTACCGCGAGCTGGACCGCGTCAGAGTGGTTGGCAAGCAGGAAGCGGTGGCGATTTTCGAGCCGCGCTGCCCGCTGGTCGGCGCCCCTGCCGCCGAGCTGGCGCAGATCGAGCGCTGGCATGCGGCGCTGGCCAGTCTGCGCGCGCGCGACTGGGCGGCGGCCGGCGTGCAGCTGGCCCGCTTGCAGGCGGACTTTCCCGACGATGGCTTGTACAGGCTATACGCGGCGCGCCTGGAGCAGTACCGCAACGCACCGCCGCCTGCCGGCTGGGATGGCGTGACGGAATTACACAGCAAATAGGCCGGCCATTCGGCATTTTTCACCATTCTCCGCGCGCTGTTTGTTGCGTTGCGATAAAAATCAGGGGGAAATGTTAGAAATTTCTGACTGGAAACTAAAAGCCGTCTAAAATTTGTCTTCAACCCATTGCCGGACACGCTGGCGCCTGCGGGCCGCGCGCTTGTCCTGTTACACAAGAAATCCTTCACATGACATATCGTTTGGTGCACCTGCTTGCGGGTTCCGCGCTGCTGTTCGCCGTCGGCGCCGCCGCTGCCGTTTCCATGGATGAAGCCGTTCCTGCCGCGCAGGAAGACGGTGTGCCGCGCTTCGAGATCCGCCGCTTCGACGTCCAGGGCAATACCCTGCTCACGCCCGCGCAGGTGCAAGCCCTGCTGGCGCCCTTTACGGGAGCGCAGCGCGATTTTTCCGACATTGCCCGCGCCGTCGAAGCGCTGGAGGCGGCCTACCGCGAGCGCGGCTACAGCGCCGTGCAGGTGCAATTGCCCGAGCAGGAGCTGGAACGGGGCGTGGTGCGCCTGAGCGTGCTGCAAACGCCGCTGGGCAAGCTCGCAATCAGCGGCAATACCTGGGTCGACGAGGCCAACGTGCGGCGCGCCTTGCCGGCCTTGCGCGAAGGCGAGACGCCGAACGTGCCGGCCCTGTCGCAAAGCCTGAAGCTGGCCAATGAAAACCCGGCGCGCAAGATCGAAGTGCGCCTGCAAGCCGACGAGCCGGCCGGCGCCATCGACGCCATCGTCACGGTGGCCGATGAAAAGCCGTGGAAAGCCATGCTCAACGTGGACAATACGGGCAATACGCAAACGGGCAAGACGCACGTGGGCGTGGTGCTGCAGCATGCCAACCTGTTCGGCCGCGACCATGTGGCCAGCCTGCAATACACGAGCAGCCTGGAAAAACCGGACAAGGTGGGCGTGTATGGCGCCGGCTACCACTTGCCGCTGTATGCGCTGGGCGACTCGATGGACTTTTTCGCCAGCTATTCGAACGTCGATTCGGGCAGCGTCTCGGCCGGTATCTTCCACCTGGCCGTCAGCGGCCAGGGCAGCATGGCCGGCATCCGCTACAACCAGAACTTTGCCCGCAGCGGCGATTTCGAACCCAAGCTCGTGTACGGCGTCGACTACAAGGCGTACCGCAACAGCGTGCAGTTGTTCGGCATGGAACTGGGCGCCGACGTCACCGTGCATCCGCTCAGCGTCAGCTATATCGGCAACTGGACCTTGCCCACGGGCGAGACCAGCGTGGCGGTCACCTTCGCGCACAATATCCCCGGCGGCAAGCATGGCGCGCAAGCCGATTTCGACCGGGTGCGCGCGCATGCCAAGGCTGCCTTCAACACCTTGCGCCTGAGCGCCAGCTCGGGACGCGTGCTGGCCAACGACTGGCAGTGGCGCGCGCTCGTCAACGCGCAGGTCACGCCGGATGCGCTGGTGCCGGGCGAGCAGTTCGGCGCCGGCGGCGCCGCGTCCGTGCGGGGCTTTGCCGAGCGCGAGGTATCGAATGATTCGGGCGTCAACCTGAACCTGGAACTGTACACGCCGAACTGGTGCGGCGAGGCGCTCGGCTACCAATGCCGCGCGCTGGCCTTCTATGACACGGCCTGGCTGCGCCGCAACCATGCGCTGCCCGGCGAAAGCGCGTCGCAAGGCATCGGCAGCGGCGGCCTGGGCCTGCGTTTGCTGCTGAGCCGTTACGCCAATCTGCAACTCGATTACGCCCATGTCGTCAATGGCGGCGACACGGGACAGCGGGGCGCCAACCGCCTGCATTTCCGCCTCGCCTTGGCCTACTAGTATCAGGATGAACACCATGCACAACCACGTCCCGCACGCCTCCGTTTTCATCCTGACGCCGCCCTTTGCGCCGCCCCTGCGCCGCACGGTGCTGGCGCTGCTGCTGGCCGGCTGTTTCGGCGCCGCGCAAGCCAACCCCGCCTTGCCGCAGGTGGTCAACGGACAGGCGACGTTCAACCAGCAGGGCAATATCTTCTCGATCACGAACACGCCCAACACCATCATCAACTGGCAGAGCTTTTCCATCCATGCGGGCGAAATCACGCGCTTCATCCAGCAAAACGGCAATAGCGCCGTACTCAACCGCATCACGGGACAAGACCCCAGCAAGATCCTCGGCAGCCTGGAATCGAATGGCAAGGTCTTCCTGATCAACCCGAACGGCATCGTCTTCGGCCAGGGCGCGAAGGTGGACGTGAACGGGCTGGTCGCTTCCAGCCTGGGCATGACGAATGAGGATTTCCTCGCCGGCAAGCGCCAGTTTACGGCTGGCGGCGTGGCTGGCGGCGTCGGCAATGCGGGCACCATCAATGCGGGCAAGGGCGGGCAAGTGCTCTTGATCGCGCCGAACGTGGAAAACACGGGCATCATCACGGCGCCGAACGGCGAAGTGATCCTGGCGGCCGGGCGCAGCGTGCAGCTGGCCGACCCCGGCAATCCGCAATTGCGCGTGCTCGTCTCGGCGCCAAGCGACCAGGCCCTGAACCTGGGCCAGATCATCGCCCAGGGCGGCAGCATCGGCATGGCCGGCGCACTGGTTAGCCAGCGCGGCGTGCTCAACGCTAACAGCGCCGTCGTCGGCGACAATGGCCGGATCGTCCTCAAGGCCAGCGGCAAGGCGCTGCTCGAAGCGGGCAGCGTCACCAGCGCCACGGGCACGGTGGGCAAGGGCGGCGACATCCAGGTGCTGGGCGAGCAGGTGGGTTTGCTGGGCAATGCGAAGGTCGATGCCAGCGGCGCCACGGGCGGCGGCACGGTCTTGCTGGGCGGCGACTACCAGGGCAAGAACGCGGCCGTGCAGAATGCGCGCCAGGTGCTCGTCGGCAAGGACTCCAGCGTGACCGCCGATGCCGTCAACAGCGGCAATGGCGGCAAGGTCATCGCCTGGGGCGATGAATCGGCGCAGGTGCACGGCAGCATTTCCGCACGCGGCGGCGCGCAGGGCGGCGACGGCGGTTTCGTGGAAACGTCCGGCCATTACCTGGCCGTCGGCGGCATCCGCGTCAATACGAGCGCGGCGCGCGGCAAGCGCGGCAACTGGCTGCTCGATCCTTACGATATCACCGTAATCGCCGGTTCGGACGGCCAGCTGGGCGACGTCGACCAGTTCGCCGATGCGCCATCGACTGGCAACGCCAGCATCGGCGCCGACCTCATTTCTGGCGCCAGCAGCAACGTCACCTTGCAGGCAACGCATCGCATCAATTTCAACAGCGCCATCAATATCATGCAGCAAGGCGTGGGCCTGACGGCGCAGGCGGGCGAAACGATCAATGTCAACGCATCCATCAGCACCAATGGCGGAGCCGTCAGATTGTTGGCCAATGATGCCAGCAGCGGCAGCGTTGGCGCCGTTGGCTCGCATGTGAATCTGGCCGCGCCGATCACCAGCAATGGCGGTAGCGTTTATCTGTCGGGCGCTGGCGTGAGTGGCGCCGGCGTGGTCAATGCCGGCAGCGGCCATCTGAGCCTGATCAGCAATTTCCAGGGCGGTGCTATCGACCTGACCGGTAGCGGAGATCAGTTGCAGGGCAGCGGCATTGCCGGCCAGACGGTGATCCTGCAGGCAGACAATATCGGCATTAACGGCACGCTCAACTTCGGCGGCACGGCCGGCGGCGCGAACGTGATCATCAAACCTTTGAGCAGTGCGCGCAGCATCGACCTGGGCACCAAATCGGGTGCGGCCCTGAGTTTGAACGCGGTTGAACTGGCAGGCATCTCGGCCGCGTCGCTGACCATCGGCGACGGCACGAACACGGGTGGCCTCCACATATCGGATGCGCTCGCCAGGACCGGCGATCTGCACCTCAATTCAGGTTCCGCGATCACGGCCACGGGCGCCGTGACGGTGGACGGAAGCTTTGTGCTCGACGGTGGCAGCTGGATGCAAAACGGGGCGGTCCTGCCAGGCTTCAGCGCCAGAAGCTTTGCCATCGGCAGCGGCGCCAGCTTCCTGCGCGTCACTGGCGGCGACGGTGTCACTTCACCCTATTTGCTCGTCGATATATATGGCTTGCAAGGCATCGCCAGCCTGGGTCTCGGCAACAGCTATCGCCTGGCCGGCAATATCGACGCCAGCGGCACCGTGAACTGGAACGATGGCCAGGGTTTTGTGCCCATCGCCGGTAGCGGCAGCGGTTTTTTCGGCGTGTTCGATGGCGCCGGATTTACTCTCAGCAATTTGAAAATCGACCGCAGTCTGGCATCCGGTTCGGCGGCAGGCCTGTTCGGCACCGTGCAGGGCGGCACCTTGCGCAATCTGACCCTGAGCGGCGGCAGCGTCACCGGCACGGCCAACGTGGGCGCGCTGGCGGGCAATGTTGTCAGCGGCACTATCGACAACGTGAACAGCAGCATGGCCGTCAGCGGCCAGCGCAATGTCGGCGGCCTGGTGGGCAGCAACGGCGGCGCCATCACGTTGTCCAGCAGCAGCGGCGCCGTCACCGGCGTCAATGCCGACAACGGCGGCGCCATCGGCGGCCTGGCGGGATGGAATGCGCCCGCCGCCAGCATCACGACCTCGTACGCCACCGGCGTGGTGACGGGTGCGCGCGAAATGATCGGCGGCCTGGTCGGCAACAACCAGGGCGCGCTGAGCCAGTCGTATGCCACCGGCAATGTCACTGGCGCGCGCAGCATCGGCGGCCTGGTGGGTTTGAACGGCGGCAGCATCGACGATGCGTACGCCAGCGGCGCCGTGGGCCGGTCCGGCAGTGCCGACCCCATCCTTGCCAGGGAAAACATGGGCGGGCTGGTCGGTGAAAGCACGGGCAGCGTCAGCCATGTTTTCAGCAGCGGCGCCGTGACTGGCGACGGCTATGCGGCCGTGGGCGCGGTGGCCGGCCGCGTATCCGTCGGTTCCCCGTTCAGCTATGGGTT
Source organism: Janthinobacterium sp. Ant5-2-1 (assembly GCF_001445815.1). Classification (NCBI taxonomy): domain Bacteria; kingdom Pseudomonadati; phylum Pseudomonadota; class Betaproteobacteria; order Burkholderiales; family Oxalobacteraceae; genus Janthinobacterium; species Janthinobacterium sp. Ant5-2-1. The sequence goes on from NZ_LNCE01000025.1 coordinate 76,235, forward strand.
TTTCAATTATGAAACGTCGCTGGTGCAGATGGATGCCGGCGGCTCCAGCGGCCGCAGCACGGCCCAGATGCAGCAGCAGGGCAGCTTCAACGACTACAATTTCAACAGCGTGTGGCGCATCTACGAAGGCTACACGACGCCGATGCTGAAGGCTTTCCTGAAGCCGCTGCAAGTGAACCTCTCGGGCAACGCCACGGGCAAGGTCTACGATGGCCAGTTGGCCGCTTTCCTCGGTTCGATCGGCTATGTGGGATTGCTCGACGGCGACACGGGCGTGAATGGCAGCCTCGGCTACGGCAACGCACGCAACGTGGGCAGCTATGCAGCGACGGGCCTGTGGTCGACCAAATACGACATCACCTTGGGCGGCACGACGACCTTCGCCATCACGCCGCGCGCGCTGACGGTGAGCATCGGCGGCAACGGCAAGGTCTATGACGGCGCCCTGGGCTACGACGGCGCCAGTTTCGTGCTGGGCAATCTGGTGACGGGCGACAACATCAGCGTCAGCGGCAGCGCCGCTTTCCTGGACAAGAATGTGGGCGGCAACAAGGCCGTGCACGCCAGCGGACTGGCCCTCGTCGGCAATGAACTGGGCAACTACAGCCTGGCCGCGACGACGGCGGACGGCACGGCGGCCATCACGGCGCGCCTGCTGAACTATGGCGTCTCGGGCGCGCAAAGCCGCGTCTACGACGGTGGCTTGCAGGCGGCCCTGAACGGCTACTTCGAAGGCCTCGTGACGGGCGACCAGGTCGGCATGGCGGGCTTGCAGGGCAGCTTCCGCGACAAGAACGCGGGCACTGGCAAAGTGGTCGATTACCAGGTGGCAACGGGCCACCTGACGGGCGCCGATGCGGGCAACTATGTTCTCAATGGTAATGCAGGCAGCACGACGGCCGATATCACGGCGCGTACCCTGAACGTGAGCTTTAACGGCGTCAACAAGACGTATGACGGCACGACGGGCGCGCAAGTGAACTTTGGCGACGACCGCATCCAGGGCGATGCCTTGAGCGTGGCGGGCAACGCGGCGTTTGGCAACAAGAAAGCGGGCCTTGGCAAGGCAGTGCATGTGACGAACGTGGCGTTGAGCGGCGGTGATGCGGACAACTATGTGTTGAACGCCAATGCGGGCAGCACCACGGCCGACATCGCGGCGCGTACCTTGAACGTGAGTTTTAATGGCATTAACAAGACGTACGACGGTACGACAGGCGCGCAGGTCGGCTTTGGCGACGACAGGATCAGTGGCGACAACCTGACGCTAGCGGGCAGCGCCGCCTTTGGCAACAAGAACGCGGGTATTGGAAAAACCGTCACGGTGACGAACGTGGCGTTGAGTGGCGGTGATGCGGACAACTATGTGCTGAACGCCAATGCGGGCAGCACCACGGCCGATATCGCGGCGCGTACCTTGAACGTGAGTTTTAATGGCGTCAACAAGACCTATGACGGCACGACAGGCGCGCAAGTGAACTTTGGCGACGACCGCATTCAGGGCGATGCCTTGATAGTGGCGGGTAGCGCCGCGTTTGGCAACAAGAATGCGGGTACTGGCAAGGCCGTCAATGTCACGAACGTTGCACTGAGTGGCGGCGATGCGGACAACTATGTGCTGAACGCCAATGCGGGCAGCACCACGGCCGACATCGCGGCGCGTACCTTGAACGTGAGTTTTAGCGGCATTAACAAGACGTACGACGGCACGACGGGCGCGCAAGTGAACTTTGGCGATGACCGTGTTCAAGGCGACACCCTGACGGTGGCGGGCAATGCGGCATTTGGCAACAAGAATGTGGGTGCAGGCAAGGCTGTCAATGTAAGTAATGTGGGCGTGAGCGGTAGCGACGCCGGCAACTACGTGTTGAGCAGCAATGCAGGCAGCACCACGGCCGACATCGCAGCGCGCACCTTGAACGTGAGTTTTAACGGCGTCAACAAGACGTATGACGGCACGACAGGCGCACAGGTCAGTTTTGGCGATGACCGCGTTCAAGGCGATGCCCTGACGGTGGCGGGCAGCGCGGCGTTTGGCAACAAGAATGCAGGTGCGGGAAAAACCGTCACCGTGACAAACGTGGGCGTGAGCGGTACTGACGCCGGCAACTACGTGTTGAGCAGCAATGCAGGCAGCACCACGGCCGACATCGCAGCGCGTACCTTGAACGTGAGCTTTAACGGCGTCAACAAGACCTACGACGGCACGACGGGGGCGCAAGTGAACTTTGGCGATGATCGTGTTCAAGGCGACACCCTGACGGTGGCGGGCAATGCTGCGTTTGGCAACAAGAACGCCGGTGCCGGCAAGGCCGTCAACGTCACGAACGTGGCGCTGAGCGGCGGCGATGCAGGTAACTACGTGTTGAACGCCAATGCGGGCAGCACCACGGCCGACATCGCGGCACGCACCTTGAACGTGAGCTTTAACGGCGTCAACAAGACCTACGACGGCACGACGGGCGCGCAAGTGAACTTTGGCGATGACCGTGTTCAAGGCGATACCCTGACGGTGGCGGGCAATGCGGCGTTTGGCAACAAGAACGCGGGTGCAGGCAAGGCCGTCAACGTCATGAACGTGGCGCTGAGCGGCGGCGATGCAGGTAACTACGTGTTGAATGCCAATGCTGGCAGCACCACTGCCGATATCGCGGCACGCACCTTGAACGTGAGCTTTAACGGCGTCAACAAGACCTACGACGGCACGACGGGCGCGCAAGTGAACTTTGGCGATGACCGTGTTCAAGGCGACACCCTGACGGTGGAGGGCAATGCTGTGTTTGGCAACAAAAACGCTGGTACCGGCAAGGCCGTCAACGTCACGAACGTGGGTGTGAGCGGCGGCGATGCAGGTAACTATGTGTTGAACGCCAATGCTGGCAGCACCACGGCCGACATCGCGGCACGTACCTTGAACGTGAGCTTTAACGGCGTCAACAAGACCTACGACGGCACGACGGGCGCGCAAGTGAACTTTGGCGATGACCGTGTTCAAGGCGACACTCTGACGGTGGCGGGTAACGCTGTGTTTGGCAACAAAAACGCCGGTACCGGCAAGGCCGTCAACGTCACGAACGTGGGTGTGAGCGGCGGCGATGCGAGCAACTATGTGCTGAGCAGCAATGCAGGCAGCACCACGGCCGACATCGCAGCGCGCACTTTGAACGTGAGCTTTAACGGCGTCAACAAGACCTACGACGGCACGACGAGCGCGCAAGTTAACTTTGGCGATGACCGTGTTCAAGGCGACACCCTGACGGTGGCGGGCAATGCTGCGTTCGGCAACAAAAACGCAGGCAACGGCAAGGCTGTCAATGTAAGCAACGTTGGTGTGAGCGGTAGCGACGCCGGCAACTACGTGTTGAGCAGCAATGCGAGCAGCACCACGGCCGATATCTCGGCGCGTACCTTGAACGTGAGCTTTAACGGCGTCAACAAGACGTATGACGGCACGACAGGCGCACAGGTCAGCTTTGGCGATGACCGTATTCAGGGCGATGCCTTGAGCGTGAGTGGAAATGCGGCGTTTGGCAACAAGAACGCGGGTGCCGGCAAGGCCGTCAACGTTACAAATGTGGCGCTGAGCGGCGGCGATGCGGGTAACTATGTGCTGGGCGCCAATGCGGGCAGCACCACGGCCGATATCGGCGCGCGTGCGCTGAACCTGTCCGGCGTGGCGGGCAGCAAGGTCTACGATGGCACGACGGGCGCTCAGCTGAGTCTGGGCGATGACCGTGTCGCTGGCGACAGCTTGATCGCCTCGGCAGTGGCCAACTTTGCGGACAAGAACGTGGGGGCGGGCAAGGCCGTGCAAGTGGGTGGCGCGGCGCTGACGGGTGCCGATGCGGGCAATTACTTTATCGTCTTGCCGACGGGCTTGCTGGCCAGCATCACGCCCGCCAGCCTGACCCTGGCAGGCTTGAGCGCGGCCGGCAAGGTGTATGACGGCACGACCAGCGCTGTCGTCAGCGCGTCGGCGAACGGCGTGCTGGGCCAGGATGTGGTCAGCGTGGTGGGCGGCAGCGGCAGCTTTGCCGACAAGAATGCGGGTGCCGGAAAATTGGTGACGGCCAGCGGCTTCCGCCTGGCGGGCGCCGATGCGGGCAACTACATCCTGGAAACGACAGGCGGCACGGCGCAGGCATCGATTGCACAAAAACAATTGTCCACCTGGATCGGCAGCGGCAACGGCTTGTGGAGCGATGCCGCCAACTGGGATGGCGGCGTGGTGCCGGAAGGCGCGAACGTTCTGGCTGTCGACTTTAACAACAGCAAGGGTATCGTCACTTACAGCGCGGCGGCCGGCAACACCATTCTGAAAAACCTGAACTCGGCGACGGGTTTGCTGTTGACGGGCGGCAGCTTGATCTTGGGCGAAAGCGCGTTGGACCGCTCCGTGCTGGGCGGCCTGGCTGGTCTGGAAATCAACGGCGGCAGCTTGCTGCTGAACGGCAGCCTGTCGGCGGACCGCTACGCGCAGGGCGGCGGCGTGCTGAGCGGCAACGGTAACCTGCTCGTCGCCAACAGTTTTAATCAGACTGCCGGCGCCATCCGGCTGGCGGGCCAGTTGGCCATCACCCAAGCGGCTGGCGACTTGCGCTTCGCCAGCGTGGCGGCGAACACTGTACAGCTGAACGCCTTGAACGGCGCCATCGCCCAGGACGGCGCGCTGCTTGCCGGCAGCGTGGCTGCGCAAGCGCGCGATGGCATCGTGCTGGGCAATGCTGGCAACCAGGTGGGCAGCTTTACCGCCAGCAATAGCGCAGGAGGCGGCATTGCGCTGAACAATACCTCGGCGCCCGGCACCTTGACCCTGGGAACGCTCGTCACGGGTGCAGGCAATATCGCCATCGACAACACGGGCGGCGTCGCGGCCGGCAATATCAATGCGAATGGCGGCAACGTCAGCGTGACGGCGCACAGCCCCGTCACCGTCAGCGGCAAGGTCGCGGGCAATGACATCGCGCTCAATGCCAGCACGGACGTGCTGCTGGGCGATGGGGCACAGCTGGCGGCGGCGCGCGATGTCAGCGTGACGGCGGGCCGTGACATCAGTGTCGGCGGCAATGCGAAGATCGTTAGCGGCGGCAATTTCAGCGCCAGCGCGGGCGCCAGCGTACGCTTTGCGGACACGGCCAGCGTCACCTTGCCGGCGACGGGCAGCATGAGCGTGCTGGCGAAAACGGGCAGCATCACGGGCGACTCGGGCGTGCGCGTGAACCGCCAGCGCAGCGGCGCGACACTGCTGGCGCCGAATGGCGCGGTGAGCATGGCGGACGCCATCTTCCTGCCAGCAACTACCATCGACCCGCCCGTGATTGACCCCGCCACGAGCGCGGCCATCGATGATGCCTTGCGCATCATCAAGCAGGCCGACCGCGCCAACGACCCGCTCGCTTCCACGCCGTCGGCCAAGCCGGATGACAAGAAAAAAGACAGCAAGGATGTTGCCGATGCCACAGATAAACCAACAGGATACAAATTCGATGACCCCGCCAAAAAAATGTACTGCAATTAAGGCCTTGTTGTGGCTGGCCCTGATGTGCGTGGGTGCGCACGCCTGGGCCGGGCAGGTGGCCGGCACGGTGATGCAATTGAGCGGCCCCCTGATGGCCAAGAAGGCGGATGGCAAGGTCAAAATTCTGGCCATCAAGTCCGAAGTCGAGCAGGGGGATACCTTGCTGACGGAAAAGGAAACCTATGCCTTGATCAAGCTGATCGACAATAGCGAAATCACCTTGAAACCGAATACCAGTTTCGTGATCGAACAATTCAGCTACACGGCCGAGCAGCCCGACGGCGACCACGCCATCTTCAGCTTGCTCAAGGGGGGCTTGCGCTCCGTCACGGGATTGCTGGGCAAGCGCAACAAGGAGCGCTTCGAGATGAAAACGCCGGCCGCCACCATCGGCATTCGCGGCACGACGTTTATTGCCAGCTATGTCGCTCCTTCGGCGCCGCTGCCGACGGCGCCGCCATCGGCAGGGCAGGGAATGGCTCCCGGCCTGTATGTGCACGTGATCGATGGAATGATTCATGTGACGAATCCAGTGGGCACGCAGAACTTTGCCCCGGGCCAGTTTGGCTACACGCCCAACTTCCGGCAACCTCCCGTCCTGTTGCCCGTCAATCCAGGCCTGCAGTTCACGCTGCCGCCGGCCTTTTTGCCATCGCCCTCAAGCGGCGGCGGTCCTGCCGGCGCCACCAAGCCTGCCGCCATCGACTGCGTAGTGCGTTAAGTCTTTCAGGCAAGCCCTGTTTTCCTTGCAAATAGGGCTTGACCTTCCCATCGTTGGATAGCAGATCCTGACCCTATTAGTCAATCTTTCGTACAGGATCTGCCATGAACCAGAGTGCACTCGCTCCCGCCGCTTCCCCTCCCGCCGCCGCGCATGCGCAGGCGCTGGCCATCGAAGGCATGAGCTGCGCCTCGTGCGTTGGCCGCGTGGAAAAGGCCCTGGCCGCCGTGCCCGGCGTGACCCAGGCCAGCGTCAACCTGGCCACCGAAGTGGCCAAAATCAGTTCCGACACGCCGATTCCCCTGGCCACCTTGCAGGCGGCCGTGGAAAAGGCCGGCTACACGGTGGCGCAGCGCGAAATCGACCTGAACATCGCCGGCATGACGTGCGCCTCTTGCGTGGGCCGGGTGGAAAAAGCCCTGCTGAAAGTGCCTGGCGTGCTCGTGGCCAGCGTCAACCTGGCCACGGAAAGCGCGCGCATCAAGGTGACGGGCGGCGTGGAAGCAGGCGCCCTGATCGCCGCCATCGACAAGGCCGGCTATGCAGCCAAGGCTCCCGCCGCCAGCCAGGCCAGCGCGCCCGCTGCCGCGCCCAACCGCGACGGCATGAAAGTGGCGTTCGCGGCCGTGCTGGCCTTCCCATTGATGCTGCCGATGCTGCTCGAGTGGGCCGGCATTCATCTGATGCTGCCAGGCTGGCTGCAATTCGCGCTGGCCACGCCCGTGCAGTTTTACTTTGGCGCGCGTTTCTACAAGGCGGGCTGGAAGGCGGCCCGCGCCGGCAGCGGCAACATGGATCTGCTGGTGGCGCTGGGCACGAGCGCGGCGTATGGCTTGTCCGTCTACCAGTGGCTGACGGCGGGCGAAATTCTGCCGCACCTGTATTTTGAAGCATCGGCCGTCGTCATCACCCTGGTGCTGCTGGGCAAATGGCTGGAAAGCCGCGCCAAGCGCCAAACGGCTTCGGCCATCCGTGCGCTGCAAGTCTTGCGTCCGGAATCGGCCCGCGTGCGCCGCGACGGCATCGAGATCGACTTGCCCGTGGAACAGGTGAAAGTGGGCGACCTGGTGGTGATCCGTCCCGGCGAGCGGGTGGCCGTCGATGGCGTGGTGGTGGAGGGGGCCAGCCAGATCAATGAATCCCTGATCACGGGCGAAAGCTTGCCGGTCGATAAGCATCCGGGTGACAAGGTCACGGGCGGCGCCATCAATGCCGATGGCTTGTTGCTCGTGCGCACGCAGGCCGTGGGCGGCGAGACGACCTTGTCGCGCATCATCCGCCTGGTGGAAGACGCGCAGGCGGCCAAGGCGCCGATCCAGCACCTGGTCGACAAGGTCAGCGCGATCTTTGTTCCCGTGGTGCTGGTGCTGGCGCTGCTGACCATGCTGGGCTGGTGGTTCGCTACCGGCGAGCTGGAGAACGCCATCATCAATGCCGTGGCCGTGCTGGTCATCGCCTGTCCATGCGCACTGGGCCTGGCCACGCCGACGGCCATCATGGCCGGTACGGGTGTGGCTGCCCGTTACGGCATTCTGATCAAGGATGCGGAAGCGCTGGAAGTGGCGCACGCCGTCAATACCGTCGTGTTCGACAAGACGGGCACTTTGACCATCGGCAAACCCGCACTGGCGGCCCTGCATGCGCACGGCATCGACGATGCACGCCTGTTGCAGCTGGCGGCCAGCATCCAGCGCGGCAGTGAACACAGCCTGGCGACGGCCGTGCTCGACGCGGCTGGCGCGCGCCACATCGAACCCTTGCCAGCCACGGCCCTGTCGGCCTTGCCGGGCCGCGGCCTGGCGGCCCACGTCGATGGCCTGGATTTGAAACTGGGCAGCACGCGGCTGATGCAGGAGTTGAGCGTGGATATGGCGCCGTTGGCGGAACAGGCCTTGTCGCTGGAAAACACGGGCAACACGATTTCTTGGCTGGCATCGGGAACGGAACTGCTGGGCTTGTTCGCCTTTTCCGACCAGGTCAAGCCGAATGCGCAGGCCGCCATTGCCCACTTGCATAGCCTGGGCATCCAGACGGTGATGCTGACCGGAGACAACCAGGGCAGCGCGGACGCTGTCGGCAAGCTGCTGGGCATCGACACGGTGGCGGCGAAAATGCTGCCGGCCGATAAAACCGCTAAAATTGTCGCGCTGAAAGGCGAGGGCGCGAAAGTCGCCATGGTGGGCGACGGCATCAACGATGCGCCCGCGCTGGCGGCCGCCGACGTGGGCATTGCCATGTCGACGGGCACGGACGTGGCCATGCATGCGGCCGGTATCACCCTGATGCGCGGCGATCCGGCCCTGGTGGCGGACGCCATCGATATCTCGCGCCGCACCTACAGCAAGATACGGCAGAATCTGTTCTGGGCCTTCATTTACAACCTGATCGGCATTCCGCTGGCCGCCTTTGGCTTGCTCAACCCCATGGTGGCGGGCGCGGCGATGGCCTTCAGTTCGGTCAGCGTGATCAGCAATGCCCTGTTGCTGCGCCGCTGGAAAGCCCGCAGTGCGCATACCAAGGAGTCATAGGATGAATATCGGCCAGGCGGCAAGCGAAACGGGCGTATCGGCAAAAATGATACGCTACTATGAAAGCATTACTTTGTTAAAACCCAGCGCGCGCAGCGACGCCGGTTACCGCATCTACACGCCCAACGATTTGCACGCATTGCGTTTCATCAAGCGCGGGCGGGGCCTGGGTTTTTCGCTGGAGCAAATCCGCGAACTGCTGTCGCTGTGGCAAAACGACCAGCGCGCCAGCGCGGATGTAAAAGGCATCGCGCTGGCCCACGTGGCAGACTTGAACCAGCGCATCGCCGAATTGACGGAAATGCGCGATACCTTGGCCCACCTGGCGCAATCCTGCCATGGCGACGACAAGCCCGACTGCCCCATCCTGCAAAGCCTGGGACTGGCCGGTGACAAGGAAGCGAAAGCATGTTGCCCTTGATGTAAGTCAATGGAGGTGCGTATGGCGTATGAACTGTACTATTGGCCCACGATACAGGGGCGCGGCGAATTCATCCGGCTGGCCCTGGAAGAGGCGGGCGCCGACTACCGTGATATCGCGCGTTTGCCTGAGCGCAAGGGGCAAGGCGTTTCCGCGATGCTGGCCTGCCTCGACGGCGACAGCACGCCACAGGCGGCCTACGCACCGCCCGTGCTGCGCGATGGCGAGATGCTGATCGGCCAGACGACGAATATCCTGTTCTACCTGGGCCGGCGCCTGGGGCTGGCGCCGCGCGCGGAAAGCGGCCGTTTGTGGCTGAACCAGCTGCAACTGACGATGGCCGACTGGCTGACGGAAGTGCACGACACGCACCATCCACTGTCGATGAATCAATATTATGAAGAGCAAAAACAGGCGGCCATGCTGCGCAGCGCGGATTTCCGTGCCACGCGCTTGCCCAAGTTTCTCGATTATTTCACGCAAGTGTTGCTGAACAATGGCAGCCGCGGCCAGTATCTGGTGGGTGCCAGACTCACGTATGGCGACCTGTCGCTGTTCCAGATGCTGGCGGGCCTGCAGTATGCGTTTCCGCAAGCCATGGCGCACCTCGCGCCCGAATATCCCGCCTTGTCCGACCTGCACGATGCCGTGGCGGCGCGGCCGAACATTGCCCGTTACCTGCGTTCGAAGCGCAGAATCCCATTTAACCAGGACGGCATCTTCCGCCATTATCCCGAGCTGGACGGATAAAAAATAGCCGGCGCAAAGGCCGGCTATTTTGTGTGCGTGTGGTTTATTGCGCGCTGGTAACGGGAAAGCCCGCCTCCACGATGGCCGCGCTGATGGCCCCCAGTTCGGCGGGCGATTCCACCGTGACGCGCTTGCTGGCCAGGTCGATCTGCACCTGGGCTTGCGGATCGATGGCTTGCACCGCTTTCGTGACCGAGCCGACGCAATGGCCGCAGCTCATGTTTTCAACTTGTAACTGGTACATGGCAAGCACTCCTTGAATGGTTAAGTGTGTCCACTGTAAGCCTTACCCCAATAGTAAGGTCAAGCTTAGTGCAGCAGAAAATCGACGGCTTGCATGGGCGGCGGCACGTTCTCATCCTGCAGGGATTCGCGCAGGCTGATGTCAATGGCGCGGCACATGGCGGACAGGGGCAGGTCGTTGGCGTCTTCGCCGAACGGTTCCTCGATCTCGTCGCCCAGCGCATCGAGGCCAAAGAAGGTGTAGGCGACGATGGCGACGACGAACGGCGTCATGAAACCGAGCGAATCGACGAGGCCGAAAGGCAGCAGGAAACAGTACAGATAAGCCGTGCGGTGCAGCAGCAGCGAATACGAGAACGGGATCGGCGTGCTGCGGATGCGTTCGCACGAAGCGCCCGCCGCGACCATGGCCGAGACCGTGTTATCGATCTGTGCGGTGAGGATGCTGTCGATGCGGCCTTGCCGGACGCAGTCGGCCAGGTCGTGGCCCATCTGCAGCATCAGGTAGTCGGACGGGTTCGCCGCCTTGCATGCCGCTTCCCATTCTGCCGGGCGCAGCAGCGGCTGCAAGTCGGCCGGTCCGCGCGTGTCGCGCAGCTGGTGGCGCAGCGCATGGCAAAAGGCGATGGTGCGGTAAATCATGCGCACGCGCACGTCTTCCAGGCCCAGTCTGGCGTGGGCCGGCGTGTCGCCGCGTATCATCGTCTGGCACTGGCGCGAGAAATTACGGCTGCGCAAGACCAGTTCGCCCCACAGCTTGCGCGCTTCCCAGTAGCGGTCATAGGCGGCCGTGTTGCGAAAGCCCAGGAAGATGGCTAGCGGCAAACCGATCAGGGTAAACGGGATGGTGGTGAGGATCACCTTGTGGTCGAACAAGGTGCCGTGGCACCAGGTGACGAGGGTGGCGATCAGGGTGTTGACGATCAGCGTGGTGCGGATGCGCGGCAGGACGGAGCCGCGCACGACGAGGAACAGCCGTAGCGCCGAAGGACGCTCGCGCACGATCATGCCGTACTCCCGGTTTGGGGCTGGGCTGGCGGGGAAACACGCACTTGGTGATCGGTAAGGGTGGAAAGACAGGGTGGCGATTGCCGGGAACAAAAAGCCCGCGATGTATGCGGGCTGAGCAGGGTGTGCATGGGAAGCAGAGTAGGGGAGACGGCCCGAGTATAGGCCGCAGACCTGTTTCCAGCCAATTCACAGTGATAATGGGTATTATTCATTTCATGAATGAATATTTCATTTGTAAGTGTGAATCTCAGCTTTCCGGGGCCTGTCCCTGCCGTATCTTCTTGCGGTGTTCTTCCTGCTGCCGTTTCAGTGCGGCACTGGCTGTATAGTCGTTGCGGAACCACGTCGGGTTCTTGCCGCGGCCCGGCCGGGAGCAATCAGCCAGGCTGGCCACGTCGGCGCAGTCGCAGGCGCAGTCGAACAGGGGCACGTCGCAGTCGCAATAGTCCGCCTGTGCCTGGCGGCGTGCGCTGCGCCGTGCCTGCGGATGCAGCGCGAGGTGCTGGCGATGCCGTTCGCCGCAGGCGCGCAAGCGGCGTTGCAGCAGGGGTAGGCCCGTACGCAAGCCATGGCGCGCGATGACCTTGTAGCCGTAGGCGGAACAGCTGTCGCGCCCCATGAGCACGCGATAGGCGCAGGAAAAACCTTTCCATGGCGACAGGTAACGCTGGTAGGCGCGGATGGCCCACAGGGCCAGGCGTTTGCCGCAAGTGTCGAACGAGAAAATGCCAGTTCCTTTGCCGGGGGCGTCAAGACGATGGTGTAGCATACGACAAGTATCTAAAAAATAATAGCGCCAGCGGCCTGGGCTGCCATGGTTTTCCAGCCATACCAGCCGAACGCCACTATCCACGCCAGCAAGATCGCCAGCCCCGGCAGCAACAGCCATTTTGCTGCCGTCTCTTCCCACACCACGTAAGGCTTGCCGCCGCGCGCGATGGCCAGCAGTGCCTGGCCCCCGTTCAAGCCGGCAAACGGCAGCAGGTTGAAGGCGCACAGTTTCAACGCGAACAGGGCGAATACCAGCGCAAAGCCGTGCGTGCAGGCAAAGGTTTCTCCATCACCCAGCAATGCCTGCGCCGTCGACAATGGCGCCAGCGCGCCGTGCAGGATTTGCCCGAAGGCGGCGAGGAAACCGTCCCAGCCCGAAGCTCCCATGATGCCCAGCGACAAGGCCAGCAAGACGGCCACGCCGCTCAATGGCAGCAGCACCTGCTTCCACAGCGGCTGGAAATTATAGGCGTCCAGGCAGGGATCGTCGTCATACAGCATTTCTTCGCGCGTATCCTTCAGCACCACATTGCCGGCCAGCGGCAGCAGCTTGAGGTGGATTTTCCCCATGGTCACCAGGGTGGGTCCCACGCCGTAGCTGATGCCGCGCACGGTGATGCCCAATGCGCGGGCGCACGCGGCCATGACGGAAATGTGGATCAGCATGAAGAGGATGAAGCAGAGCAGCAACTGAAAGGCGGGATGCATCGGGTGAGGTGTCCAGGAAGAAGGGAGCGGTATTAGAACATGCCGCCACGAAAAGCTGCGCACATGAAAAAAGCCCCGTCCGCATCGCTGCAGCCGGGGCTTTCGAATGGCTGGGCAGCTCGCGCCGCCCGCTAACACTTACAGCACTTCGCTGGCGTGGTCGGCCAGGCGCGAACGCTCGCCGCGGGCCAGGGTGACGTGGCCGCTGTGGGTCCAGCCCTTGAAGCGGTCGACCACGTAGGTCAGGCCGCTCGAGCCTTCCGTCAGGTACGGCGTGTCGATCTGTGCGATGTTGCCCAGGCACAGGATCTTCGTGCCGGGACCGGCGCGCGTGACCAGGGTCTTGACTTGTTTTGGCGTCAAGTTTTGCGCTTCGTCGATGATGAGGAACTTGTTCACAAACGTGCGGCCGCGCATGAAGTTGAGCGACTTGATCTTGATGCGCGAGCGGATCAGGTCTTGCGTTGCCGCACGGCCCCATTCGCCGCCATCGGAGTCGGACTTGTTCAGCACTTCCAGGTTGTCGTCGAAGGCGCCCATCCATGGCGACATTTTTTCTTCTTCCGTGCCTGGCAGGAAACCGATGTCTTCGCCCACCGGCACCGTGACGCGGGTGACGATGATTTCATTGTAGAGCTTGGTTTCCAGCACTTGCGCCAGGCCGGCGGCCAGGGCCAGCAGGGTCTTGCCGGTACCGGCCTGGCCCAGCAGGGTGACGAAGTCGCACTCCGGATTCATCAGCAAGTTCAGCGCGAAGTTCTGCTCGCGGTTGCGCGCCGTCACGCCCCATACATTGTTCTTCGTGTGGCTGAAGTCGCGCAGGGTTTGCAGCACGGCCGTCTTGCCGTTGATCTGCTTCACCTGGCCGTAGAACGGCGTTTCGCCGTTTTTCGGTTCCAGGTAGATGAACTGGTTGACCAGCAAGGATGGAATGAACGGGCCCGTCACGCGGTAGAAGGTGGAGCTGTAGCCATTCTTGCTTTCCTGCCACGATTCCATGTCCTTGCCGTGCTTGTTCCAGAAGTCATCCGGCAATTGCACGATGCCCGAGTACAGCAAGTCCGTGTCTTCCAGCACATGGTCGTTGAAGTAATCTTCGGCTGGCAAGCCCAGGGCGCGCGCCTTGATGCGCATGTTGATGTCTTTCGACACCAGGACGACGGGGCGGCCTTCCTGTTCCGATTCCAGCGAACGCACGACGGCGAGGATCTGGTTGTCGGCCTTGCCCACTGGCAAGCCAGCCGGCAGGTCGGCGCTTTGCAAACGCGTCTGGAAGAACAGACGGCCCTTGGCATCCTTGTTGCCCAGCTTGGACAGCAAGATGCCGTGTTCGATGGCGTCGTCGTCCGTGTTGCTGATCAGGGCGTCCAGGGTGCGCGAGACCTGGCGCGCATTGCGCGCCACTTCCGTCATGCCTTTTTTATGGTTGTCCAGCTCTTCCAGGGTCATCATCGGCAGGTACACATCGTGTTCCTCGAAGCGGAACAGCGACGATGGATCGTGCATCAGCACGTTCGTGTCGAGCACGAACAGCTTGCTGATGCCGCGCTGGTCGGCGGCGCGGCTGGCGGACGACTTGAGCTGCACTTCCACCGCCTTGTGCTTGGCCGGATGTGGCTGCTCGGCTTGCTTGACGGGTTTGATCGGCGTGACCTTGCCTTTTGCCGCCGGCTTGGCTTTCGCCGCAGGCGCAGCAACGGCGGCAGGCGCGGCCGCAACCGGGGCAGGCGCAGCAACGGCTGGCACAGGCTTGGCGACCATCAGGGCCGCCACTTGCTTGATCTTCGTGGCCGCATTGCGGACCGGCTTGGCAACTTCGGCGATCGCCGCTTCAATAATCGGTGCAGCCACTTTCTTGGCTGCCGGGGTTTTGGGGGCCGGGCGCGCTGCGCCTGCGGTTGGGTAATCTTGGGTGGCCAGGATGGTGGCTGGCTTGCTCGGTAATTTTGGCAGTGGCATCAGGATCTCAATCAAAAAATTTCTGGAATGAATCTCCCATGGGCAGCCAGCTTCTGGCGGCACTTCTCATGGGGGGATGCGAGGGGAACAACAATGCTACAGGACGAGAAACTGCCGGAAGGCCGGCAGCATGGCCGGTCATGGACGCCATCGGCGGGCTGCAGGCCCGCCTGGCGGAGTGGGTGGAGGCGCTTCGTTGACTCAAAATGGCGATAGGTACCGTGAACTGAACTGCGGTTGAACCAGGCTCGCTGGAAGCCGACAACGCGCATTGGATCAATATGGACGATCAATTCAGATGCGCTACGAATTCCAGCACTTCTTCCACGTGAGTTGCGACCTTCACGCCTCTCCATTCTTTCACCAATCGGCCCTGGGCGTCAATCACAAACGTACTGCGCTCGACGCCACGGACCGTCTTGCCGTACATCTGTTTCATCTTCATGACGTTAAACAGCAGGCAAACGGCTTCGTTCGGGTCGGAAATGAGCTCGAATGGCAGCTCCAGTTTGGCTTTGAAGCTTTCGTGCGAGCGCAGGGAATCGCGGCTGATGCCGTAGATTTCCACGCCGGCGGCGACGAATTGCGGATACGCATCACGGAAAGCGATGTTTTCCGTGGTGCAGCCAGGGGTGTTGTCCTTCGGATAGAAAAACAGCACCGTGGCCTTGGCCGGGCGGCCCAGCAACTGAAAGGTTTTGCCGCTGGTCATGGCGGCGTTAAAGTCGGGTATGCTAACGAGGGATTGGCTATCAGCCACAGGTTCTCTCCTGAACGGTGATCATCAGCGCTGGTTTTTAATCTGGCAACGCATCCAGGTGCAACAATACAGCATTCAGGCCGCTTTGCCCTGCACAATCAGGCGCCCCGAACGCCCGGGCAACTCATCCCAGGTGATGGGGCAAACGGGCAAGTCCGTATTTTTTATCTTTTCATAATAATCGCCCATCGCTGCGAACTGGTAGCCTTGGGCTTTCCAGCCAGCCAGCAGTTGTTCGAAAATGGGGGCGAGTTTCTGTCCTTCAAGTTCCGCATGCAAGGTATACACGTGATCTCGGGGATTATCCGCCGTCAGCGACAATATATGCGCGGCAACATTGCCGATCGTGATCAGTTTGCCGTCGATTTCGCAGCCCAGCAATTCATCCAGGGTGGGCAGGGTGGTGGGCAATTGCACGCATTGCAGGATGGTGTTGCCGTTGCGCACGCGGTGCGGGCCTTGCGACGGCTGCGCCATGGCGCCGCGCGCGTCGAGCATGGCGCGGCCGTCGGAGGCAAAGCGGTAGCCGGCCGTGTCGTGCTCGACAAAGGCGCTGACGTTCATTTGCCAGCCGGCCGCGCCGTGCGTGTGCGGCTTGGTGCCGAACACCTGTTCGTAGCGGTTGGCGGCCTTGCGCATCATGTTGATGGTCCAGGCGGCGTTGCGCTTGGCCACGTTGTCTTGCCACAGGGTGTGATCCCACGTGTGGATGCCGCACTCGAAACCGGCATCGCGCACGGCGCGCAATTGCGTCGCGCATTGCTTGCCGATATCGGGTCCCGGCAGCAAGGTGCCGTACATTAATGTCTTCAAGCCGTAGTGCTCGACCACCGACGTGCGCGACACCTTGCTGAAAAAGCCGGGCTTCAAGGCGCGCCGCAGGGCCCAGCCCGTGTGGTCGGGGCCCAGCGAGAACAGAAAGGTGGCCTTGGCCTGGTGCGCGGCCAGCATGCGCACCAGATTGCCCATGCCTTCACGGGTGCCGCGATAGGTATCGACGTCGATTTTCAGGGTCAGGAACGGCTTGCTCAACATTAATCCATCAGGGCTTTGGCTTGGGCTACCTGGCTGCGGTAGGCGTCGAAAATATTGCGCAGGGAATCGGCCATGGTGGTGGTCGGCGCCCAGCCCAGCTCTTCGCAGGTATTCGTGATTTTCGGCACGCGGTTTTGCACGTCCTGGTAGCCGGCGCCGTAGTAGGCGCCCGAAGTCGTTTCCACGATTTTCACGTGTTTCGCGCCTTCGGCGTATTCCGGATATTCGGTGGCCAGGGTCAGCATCATGCCGGCCAGGTCGCGGATCGAATAGTTGTTGGTCGGATTGCCAATGTTGTAGATCTTGCCGCTGGCGATGCCGTTCTTGTTGGCGATGATGCGCATCAGCGCGTCGATGCCGTCGTCGATGTAGGTGAACGCGCGTTTCTGCGCGCCGCCGTCCACCAGCGAGATGTTCTCGCCGCGCACGATATGGCCGAAGAACTGCGTCACCACGCGCGAGGAACCTTCTTTTGGCGTGTGGATCGAGTCCAGGCCAGCGCCGATCCAGTTGAATGGACGGAACAGGGTGAAGTTCAAGCCTTCCATGCCGTAGCCCCAGATCACGCGGTCCATCAGCTGCTTGGCGTTCGAGTAGATCCAGCGCGGCTTGTTGATCGGGCCGCAGATCAGTTCCGAGTTTTCCGGATCGAATTCCTCGTCATGGCACATGCCATACACTTCCGAGGTCGACGGGAAGACCAGGTGCTTGCCGTACTTGGCGGCCGAGCGGACGATGGGCAGGTTGGCTTCGAAGTCCAGTTCGAAGACGCGCAGCGGCTGCTTGACGTAGGTCGACGGCGTGGCGATGGCCACCAGCGGCAGGATCACGTCGCATTTCTTGACGTGGTACTCGACCCATTCCTTGTTGATCGTGATGTCGCCTTCGAAGAAGTGCATGCGCGACTTGTAGTTGTCATCTTCCAGCAATTCCGTGATGCGGTCCGTGTTCATGTCCATGCCGTAGACATGCCAGTCGGTGGTTTCCAGGATGCGCTTGGACAGGTGGTGGCCGATGAAGCCGTTGACGCCTAAGATGAGGACTTTTTTCATGTGAGATTCTCTTGTGTGATATCAGTGTGTGCTGACGCGGGTGGTCAGACTTGCTTGCAATTGCTGAGCCGAAACCGGCTCCCCGGCAGCCCTCAGCGCGGAAATGGCCAGCATGTGGCCGTCTCCGCAGACGCCAAAGATGCAATTATCCACTACCGCCAAGCCCGGTGGCAAACTTCCTGCTGAATGCTTGCTTAAACGGGCTTTTTCGATGGTGTAAATAACATTGTTGACTTCGGTGAACGCGCCGGGATAGGGCGGCGCGACGGCCCGGTGCAAGTTGTATACCTGCTGCGCGGGTAACTTCCAGTCGATGCGGCCGTCTTCCGGCGTGCGTCCGCCAAAGTAGCCGCCCTGGCGCAAATCGTTGAGCTGGCGCGGCGCCGTGCCGTCCAGCAAGGCTGGCAGCACGTGCCACAGGGTTTGTTCCGCCGCCACGGTGACCTTGCCGAAGACTTCGAAAGCCGTGTCGTCGGGCAGGATGGGGACGGCCGTTTGCGCGACGATGGCGCCGGCATCGGGCTTGACCGTCATTTCATGCAGGGTGGCGCCCGTTTGCGGGGCACCGTGCAGCACGGCCCAGTTGACGGGTGCGCGGCCGCGGAACTGCGGCAGCAGCGAACCGTGCATATTGTAGGCGGGCGCGACTTCCAAAATGCTAGCCGGCAGCATGTGACGGTAGTAAAAACTGAACAGCATGTCCGGTTTGGCTGCCTGCACCTGCGCCAGCAGTTCAGGCGCGCGTGCGTCCGATGGCGTGATGTAGGGGATGCCTTCGGCCTGGCACAGGCCGGCGACGGATTCGAACCACAGGTTTTCCGTGGGGCTGTCTTCGTGCGTGACGACCAAGGCGATATCGACGCCGCCGGCCAGCAGCACCTTGATGCAGCGCACGCCCACATTGTGGTAGCCGAAGACGACGGCGCGCGGGGCGCCCATCAGCGGCCCACCTGGCGTTTTTCCAGGCGCACGTACGATGGCGCCTCGGCTTCCGCCTGGACCATGCCGTCCTGCAAGATGGTTTGCACCACATAGCGGGGGCGGGCGCGCACTTGCTGGAAGATGCGTCCCACGTACTCGCCCACGAGGCCGATGCCGAACAGGATCACGCCCATCAGGAAGAAGGCGATGGCGAACAGGGTGAATACGCCCTGCGCCTCGGCGCCGAACAGGAAGCGGCGCGCCAGCAGATAGATCACCAGTCCGGCCGAACTGAGCGACAGCAGCATGCCCAGCATCGAGAAAATTTGCAGGGGAATCAGCGAAAAGCCCGTGACCAGGTCGAAATTGAGGCGGATCAGGCTATACAGCGAGTATTTCGACTCGCCGGCTGCCCGTTCCTCGTGTTCGACGGTAATTTCCGTGGGCTTGCGGGCAAACGTGTAGGCCAGGGCGGGCACGAAGGTGTTGACTTCGGCGCACTGGTTGACCAGGTCGATCACGTTGCGGCCGTAGGCGCGCAGCATATTGCCCTGGTCCGTGATCTTGATGTTGGTGATGCGCTCGCGCAGCCGGTTCATCATCTTCGAGGCCAGGGTGCGCCAGGCGGAATCTTGCCGCTTGCGCCGGATCGAGCCCACGTAATCGTAGCCTTCGCGCATCTTCGCCACGAGGTTGCCGATTTCTTCGGGCGGGTTCTGCAAGTCGGCGTCGAGCGTGACCATGATCTGCCCGCGCGAGGATTCAAAGCCGGCCAGGATGGCCATGTGCTGGCCATAATTACCGTTGAACAAGACGACGCGCGTGACGTCGGGGCGCTGGCGGAACTGTTCCGCCAGGATGGCCACCGAATTGTCGCGGCTGCCATCGTTGATGAAGATGATCTCGTAGCTCGTCTGCAAGGCATCGAGGGCCGGATACAGGCGGGCGAACAGGCTGGCCAGGCCATCCTGCTCGTTGTAGATCGGAATGATAACGGACAGTTCAGGTTTCATCGGCGCGCTGCTCATTTGATGAGAATGGATTTGACGGTGGCGACGGCGCGTTCCACGTCCTGTGTCGTCATGGCGTAGAACATCGGCAAGGTCACGGTCAGGCGACCGATCTTTTCCGAGACAGGGAACATGCCTTCGGTAAAGCCGCGTTCGCGGTACATGGTAAACAGGTGGATCGGTGCGTAATGATAGCCCGTTCCCACGTTTTGTTGTGCCATTTGCTGCATGAACGCGGCGCGCGTGCCGGGGCCGTTGTCGGGGAGGATAATCTGGAACAAGTGCCAGTTGCTGTTTTCAAAGTCCTGCACGGGCAACTGGGCGCCGCTCTGCGCTTCGAAGTCGCTGCCGAATTGCTCAAAGTAATGGCGCGCCAGCGCGCGGCGGTGGGCCGTGATGGCGTCGATGTTGGCGAACTGGCCCAGGCCGATGGCGGCCATGATGTCGCTCATGTTGTATTTGCCGCCCAGCACGTCGACGTCGATGCCGTCGACGCCGCTGCGCGTGACGCCCTGCAGCCGGTATTTCTCGGCCAGCTTCGCTTCTTCCAGGTTGTTCAGGACGAGGCAGCCGCCTTCGCCCGTGGTGATGTTCTTGTTGGCCTGGAAGCTGAACGAGACGAAGTCGCCAAACGCGCCGATGCGCTTGCCTTTCCACGTCGAGCCGAACGCTTGCGCCGCATCTTCCACGACCCGCAAATTGTACTTGTCAGCAATCGCGTACAGGCGGTCCATGTCGACGGGCAAGCCGGACAGGTAGACGGGGATGATGGCTTTCGTACGCGGGGTGATGGCCGCTTCCAGCTTGTCGAGGTCGATATTGCGCGTGACGGGATCGATATCGGCGAACACGGGCGTGGCGCCCACCTCGATGATGACGTTGGCCGTCGCTACCCACGACACGGGCGTGGTGATGACTTCGTCGCCGGGGCCGATGCCGGCGATGCGCAGCGCGATTTCCATGGTGCACGTGCCCGAATTGAAGGTGCGTACGGGACGCCCGCCGAAATACTCGGACAGCTGGGCTTCGAAGGCCTGCACTTTCGGGCCGCTGGTGATCCAGCCCGAGCGCAGCACTTCGCCGACGGCGGCGATGGTCGCTTCGTCGATGGTGGGTTTGGAAAAGGGCAAAAAGGGCAGGGTAGAGGTCATGGGTGCGGCTCTTGGGTCGGTATGGTGTCAGGGTATCGGTGTCGCCGAGGCTGCCGTGCGCTCAAACGCGGCCGGCAGGCATGGCTATTCTATATCGTCAGTATGGCGGCGCAGCCGGTTCAGCAGTGAAAAAATCCTGCTGCTGCGGGGGCGGGGCAAGCTGGCCGGGGGCGCGCTCCGTGCTGCCTCGCGCCCCAGTTAAACACTATTTGTTGGCAATGACCATGCGGCGCGCATCCTCGGCGATAACACGCATGGGCACGCCACGATCTTGCAATTCCTTGTAACGGTTCAGGCTGATAATGGCCATGTCATGCACGCCGGCGTTGGCATCGTTCGTCCATTGCGTGATGAAAGGCTCGATGGTCGGGATGGACAGTTCCGGCTGCTGTTTCAGGCCAAACGTGAACTCATCCCAGTAATCGACGAGGATCACGGGCCGCTGCAGGTAATACGTCAGCGACTGTTCATAGATGCCGACCGAATAGAGCTTGGTATCGGCCGTCAGTTCGGCCTGGATCTGCGGCAGCATGTCGGTGCCCGCGCGGTTCTGGCCATACAGTTCGGAGCCGGCCAGGATGCAGTGCGTGGCGAGGAAGCCGGCGCCGGCAATCGTCAGCACGGTCATGTCACGGCGCAACTGGCGCGCATGCAGCAAGGCCAGGGCGCCGCCCGCCAAGGCGAAGAAGCCGGCCGCCATCAGCCATGGCTGGTAGCCCTTGAGTGCGACCAGGGCATCCGCATCGCGTGCGCTGGCCTTGCTGAAGGCGATCGGTCCGCCGATCAGGATGGCCGCGCCCAGCACGCACAACAGGCCGGCGGCGAACAGGCGCTGGCGGCGCGATGCCGATTGCAGGTACAGCGCCACCAGCAAGGCCAGCGCCGGGAAGATGGGCACGATATAGCCAGGCAGCTTCGAGGTCGAATAGCTGAAGAAGAAGAAAATGAAGACGGCCCAGACCAGCAGCATCAAGCGGGGCTGGAAGGCGCCTTCCTGGCGCTGGAAGGCGGCGGCCAGGCTTTGCGGCAGCAGGCCTATCCATGGCAGGATGCCGGGAATGAGCAGCACGAGGAAGTAGTACCAGGCGCCTTCGCGCTTGTGACCCTTCATCAGGAAACGCTGGAAATGCTCGTGGATGAAGAAGAAATGCGGCTGTTCCGGATTGCGCAGGGCGACCAGCACGAACCACGGCGTGGCGATGGCAAAGAATACCAGCAAGCCCTTGACCAGGTGCAAACGGGTCCAGATGCGCCAGTCGCGCGCGCACAGCGAATACAGCACCAGCACGGCGCCCGGCAGCACGATGCCGATCAGGCCCTTGGCCAGCACGGCCAGCGCCATGGCGGCCCAGCAAGCCAGCATCCAGTTGCGCCGCTCGGTCGCCGTGGCGTCGTCGCGCTGGGCGATCAGCAGGCTGCCCATGGTGAGGGTCATCATGCCCGACAGGCCCATGTCCAGCGAATTGATCTGGCCGGAAGCGAGCCAGAACAGGCTCGACGCGAGCACCAGGCCGGCATACAGGCCCACGCGCGGACCGAAGACCTTCTTGCCCGCGTAGGCCGTCATGCACACGCCGATGATGCCGCACAGGCCAGTCCACAGGCGTGCCTGCCACTCGCCCAGGCCGAAGGCGGCGAAGGTCAGCGCATTCATCCACGTTTGCAGCGGCGGCTTTTCAAAGTATTTGATGCCGTTCAGGCGCGTGGTGATCCAGTCGCCCGTGACGAACATTTCGCGCGCCATCTCGGCGTAGCGGCCCTCGTCGGGCGGCACCAGGGTGCGCACGCCCAGCGCATACAGGGTGACGACGATGAAGATGCCCAGCAGGGACCACATCAGCACCCGCGACGAGTGCAGTTCGTTGACGTTGATCTTCATGCGGCCTTGCCTGCGGCCGGGGCCAGGATCAGTGCCAGGGTGACTTTGCGGCCTTCGCCCATGAGGATATTGTAGGTGCGGCAGGCGGCCTGGCTATCCATGCATTCGACGCCGATGCGGCGCATGGTCAGCGCGGCCGTCAGTTTCGGGTGCACGAAGCGCTGGCGCTCGCCGGTGCCGAGGATGACCACGTCGGGAGAGTCGGCCAGGATTTGCGCGAAATGCGCCTCGGTCAATTCTTCGAAACTGCTGACTTCCCACGCCCGCGGCGGTGTTTCCGGCATGACGATCAGGCTATAGTTGTACGGCTGGGCATTGATCTCGACGCCGTTTTCGTCATAGCCGGTGACAGTCTGGTATTGTTGGGTGCTGCTGGCGTGGAGTTTCATGGCGATATCGGGGCTGGTCGTGTCGGTTGATCGGTACGCGCGCGGCCAAACTGCGTGCCGCGGCCAAGGGCGTAAGCATGCCATAAATGACAGAAAAGAGCGACTGAAAAGCAACATCCTTTCCAAATTGCAATGTTCGGCGCCACAGTGGCGGTGCATGCTTGCGCCATGGTAATGCTGCAAGATTAAGGGAAGATGAAGATGGCGCCCGCCCGATTGCCGTCCGGAGGCGCCGGCGTGGCAGAATCGGCGTCAAATGCTGCGGTTCGCCATGTTTAATTTGATAAAATGCCCTGTTTTCGGCGAGAATGGTTGTTTTCGCCTTGCAGTCTTTCGCATCGCAGTTTCACGGGTTCATAGTTCTGGCGCGGCGGCCACGCTGCAAGTTCTGGTCACCGCGCCGCATCACGACAGGGATTTATTTTGCGACCGATTCAGAAATCGAATAAATTGGCGGACGTCTGCTACGACATCCGCGGCCCGGTCCTGGAAAAATCCAGGCAAATGGAAGAAGAAGGCCACAAGATCACCAAGCTCAATATCGGCAATCTGGCCGTATTCGGCTTCGATCCGCCCGACGAGATCGTGCGCGACATGATGCTCAATCTGCAGAATGCGGCCGGCTATACGGATTCGAAAGGCATGTTCGCGCCGCGCAAGGCCGTCATGCATTACACGCAGGGCAAGAATATCGCCGGCGTGACCATCGATGACATTTACCTGGGCAATGGCGCTTCCGAACTGATCGTCATGTCGATGAACGCCCTGCTCAACAGTGGCGACGAAGTGCTGGTGCCGGCGCCCGATTACCCGCTGTGGACGGCCGCCGTCAGCCTGTCGGGCGGCAATCCCGTGCACTATGTGTGCGACGAGCAGAACGAGTGGTATCCCGACATCGAGGACATGCGCCGCAAGATCACGCCCCAAACGAAAGCCATCGTCGTCATCAACCCGAACAATCCCACGGGCGCGCTGTACCCGGTTTCCGTGCTGCTGCAGATCGTCGAACTGGCGCGCCAGCACCAATTGATCATTTTCGCCGACGAGATCTACGACAAGGTGCTGTACGACGAAGCCGAGCACGTGTCGATCGCCTCGCTGGCCGACGACGTGCTGTTCATCACCATGAACGGCCTGTCGAAGAATTACCGCTCCTGCGGCTACCGTTCCGGCTGGATGGTGGTCTCGGGCGAAAAGCGCCACGCAAAAGATTACATCGAGGGCCTCAACATGCTGGCCTCGATGCGGCTATGCGCCAACGCGCCGGGGCAGTTTGCCATCCAGACGGCGCTTGGCGGCTACCAGAGCATACAAGACCTGGTGGGGCCCGGCGGGCGCCTGTTGAAACAGCGCGACCTGGCGCACAAGCTGCTGACCGATATTCCGGGCGTCACCTGTGTCAAGCCGAAGGCCGCGCTGTACATGTTCCCGCGCCTGGACCCGGAGATCTACCCGATCGCCGACGACCAGCAGTTTGCCTATGAATTACTGGCCGAAGCGAAGGTCCTGATCGTGCAGGGGACGGGCTTCAACTGGATCGCGCCCGACCATTTCCGCGTCGTCTTCCTGCCCAATTCCGATGACCTGACCGAGGCCATGGGGCGCATTGCGCGCTTCCTCGAAGGCTATCGCAAGCGTCACGGCCGGGGCTGAACCAGCCAGCAGCAATCTCGATCAACCTGGCGCCGCCCAAGGGGGCGCCACTTATGAGCAGTCAAGCACAACTATGAAATCCATCAAGATCGGCCTGCTGGGCCTGGGCAATGTCGGTTACGGCACGTTCAGCGTCCTGAAACGCAACCAGGAAGAAATCAAGCGCCGCGCTGGCCGCGGCATTGAAGTCGTCGCTGTCGCCGTGCGCGACGTGGCGCGCGCCGAAGCGCTCGTCGCCGGCGGCTGCAAGGTCGTCAACGACCCGCACCTGATCGTCAACGATCCCGAGATCGACATCGTCGTCGAACTGATCGGCGGCTACGACCTGTCGAAAACCCTGGTGATGCAGGCGATCGCCAACGGCAAGCACGTGGTCACGGCCAACAAGGCCCTGCTGGCCGTGCACGGCAACGAAATCTTCGCCGCCGCCCAGGACAAGGGCGTGATGGTGGCCTTCGAAGCGGCCGTCGCCGGCGGCATCCCCATCATCAAGGCGCTGCGCGAAGGCTTGACGGCCAACCGCATCGAATGGATCGCCGGCATCATCAACGGCACCACCAATTTCATCCTGTCCGAAATGCGCGACAAGGGCCTCGATTTCGCCACCGTGCTGAAACAGGCGCAGGAACTGGGCTACGCGGAAGCCGACCCCACCTTCGACATCGAAGGCGTCGACGCCGCGCACAAGGCCACGATCATGTCGGCCATCGCCTTCGGCATCCCGGTGCAGTTCGACAAGGCCTACGTGGAAGGCATCAGCAACCTCAATGCCGTCGACATCCGCTACGCCGAGCAACTGGGCTACCGCATCAAGCTGCTGGGCATCACCAAGCGCGCCACCGTCAACGGCGTGGAAGGCATCGAGCTGCGCGTGCATCCGACCCTGATCCCGGCCAAGCGCCTGATCGCCAACGTGGAAGGCGCCATGAACGCCGTGCTGGTGCATGGCGACGCCGTCGGCGCCAGCCTGTACTCGGGCCGCGGCGCGGGCGCCGAGCCGACCGCTTCGTCCGTGATCGCCGACCTGGTCGACATCACGCGCCTGGCCACGGCCGACCCGGAACACCGCGTGCCGCACCTGGCGTTCCAGCCGAACGCGATGACCGATATCGCCATCCTGCCGATGTCGGAAATCACCACCAGCTACTACCTGCGCATGCACGTGGCCGACCAGCCGGGCGTGCTGGCCGACCTGACGCGCATCCTGGCCGAACGCGGCATCTCGATCGACGCCATGCTGCAAAAAGAGCCGGCCGAGGGCGAGACGCATACGGACATCATCATGCTGACGCACCAGACGCAGGAAAAGAACGTCACGGCCGCCATCGAGAAGATGGAAGCGTTGAACAGCGTGGTGGGCACGGTCACCAAGATCCGCCTGGAAAACCTCAGCTGATTTTTTCAGCGAACCATGCAAAACGGCGCCCGCGGGCGCCGTTTTTTTATGCGTGATGTTGCCGCATTACGGCGCCCACGCCCATGTGGTCATGGACAGTAGGTCGGATTAGTGCGGCAAGGCCGCACGTAATCCGACGACATTGTTGGCATGGCCGATGGTGCTGTCGGATTACGGCCCTTCGGACCCAATTCGATCTACGCCTACACCGCTCAAGGCGCGGCGACCGGGCCCACGTCCATGCCGTCATAGCTGGCCAGCAGGTTGTCCTGCGCAAACGCCATCAGTTCGCCATTGCGCGCGTGCAGGCTGTCGACGCCATGCACTTCGGCCTTTTCCACGTGCAGCACCCACACGGGCGGTGCCGCCGGATCGTCGAGTTCCGGCTGGTACAGTTCCACGGGGCGGTAGCCCTGCAGCGCCAGCAGGGTGGCGGCCTGCTCCAGCGGTTCGGAGGTCGGGTTGGTGAAGTAATAGCCCCACAGCAGCGGCTGGGACAGGTCCCACGGTGCGTTCTCGGCGATATTGGCAAACAGTTCGGTCACATCTTCTTTGGTCATCATGGCGCTGCCTTCCTTAAAATCTCAGGACGCGATCTTAGCATCGACTGGCGCCGGGGCGAAATACACACCGACTTTCAATCCATGACCATTCGCGGCTGTCGCCAGTTCCAGCCGGGCGCCGTGCAGGGCCGCGATGTCGCGCACGATGGCCAGGCCCAGGCCGGCGCCGCCAGGATTGCTTTCCAGCGCCGCGCCGACGCGGTAGAACGGCGTGAAGACGCGTTCGTGCTCGGATGGCGGGATGCCGGCGCCGCTGTCTTCCACTTCCAGCAGCGTTTCGTTTCCAGGGCCGCCCGCGCGCGCGCGCAGGATCACGCTGCCGCCCGGTGGCGTGTAGCGCAGGGCGTTGTCGACCAGGTTGGCCACCAGTTCATGCAGCAGCAGGGCCTGGCCATGCACGGGCGCTTCGTCCGGCGCTTCCAGCGACAGATCGATATTTTTGCCGACGGCGGCCATCGCCATTTCCAGCCCCACCTGCTGCGCCACGTCGCGCAAGGGTACGGTGTCCATCGCCAGGTTCTCGCCGCCATGCTCGATGCGCGCCAGGGTCAGCAGGCGGTTGGCCAGCAGCACGGTCGAGTCGGTGGTGACGGCGATCGAGCGCACGATGTCGCGCAGGGCGGCGATATCCGGCGGCGTACCCGCCTGGCGGTCGCATTCGCGCATGGCCAGTTCGGCCTGGGTTTTCAGCACCGTCAACGGCGTGCGCAGCTGGTGCGAGGCGTCGGCGATGAAGCGGCGCTGGCTGGCGATCAGCTGCTGCAGGCGCGACATGGAGCCATTCATGGCGCTCACCAGCGGACGCATTTCCTTGTGCACCAGCGTGGGATCGACGTCGGACAGGTCGGACAGGGTGCGCGTCTCGACTTCCGTTTTCAGGCGCATCAGCGGGCGCAGCACCAGGCGCACGGCGAACCACACGAGGGCGCCCATCACCAGTATCATCGCCGCCTGCCAGATCAGGGTATCGAACAGGATCTGGTTCGACAGGCCGCGCCGCGCGTCCAGCGTCTCGGCCACCTGGATCAGGGTGATGCCGCGCATCGAGTCGTCATACACGGGCTGCAGCAGGGCGGCGATGCGGATCGGCTTGCCGTGGTAGTCGGCGTGGTAAAAGCGCACCAGGGCCGGATAATTCTGCGAGCGGGGCACGTTTTTCGGCACGGGCGGCAAGTCGGCATAGCCCGACACCAGTTCGCCGTTGATGCCCGTCACCTTGTAGTAGATGCGGCCCAGGGTGTCGGTCTCGAAGCTGTCGAGCGCCACGTAGGGTACTTCGGCCACCACCTTGCCGTTGACGATGGAGACGCGCTCGGCCAGCGCCCGCGTCGATGCCAGCAAGGAGCGGTCGTAGGCCATGTCGGCCGCGTCGAGCGCGTTGCGGTACACAAAAACGGCATCGAGCAGCACCAGCATCACCAGAGGGATGAGCAGCCAGCGCAGCAGCTGGCTGCGCAGGCTGCCCAGCGGCCGGCCCTGTGCCCAGCGCCGGCGCAGGCGCTCGAAAAGGGGCGGGCGTGCGGTGCGCACGCTCATTTCGACGCGGCCGGCGCCATCGCGCTGCGCGGCTGCAGCAGGTAACCGATGCCGCGCAAGGTGGTGATGACGGCGCCGTCGGGCGAACCGCTTTCCACCCCGTTTTCCAGTTTTTTGCGCACGCGGTGGATATACAGTTCGATGGCGTCCAGGTTGGCGTCGTCGGCCAGCGCGAAGACTTCGTCGAACAGCTTTTCCTTCGACACGGCGCGCCCGGAGCGCGTGATCAGCGCTTCGAGCACGGCGTGTTCGCGCGGCGTCAGGGGGAAAGGGGCGCGGGCATAGCTGAACATGCGCGTGACGGTGTCGAAACTGAGGGCGCCGCAGGTGTGCACGAGCGCTTCGTTGCCCTGGCTGCGGCGCAGCAGGGCTTTCACGCGCGCTTCCAGTTCGGCCAGTTCGAACGGCTTGGCCATGTAGTCGTCGGCGCCCAGGTTCAGGCCCTGCACTTTTTCATCGAGGCCGCCGCGCGCCGTGAGTATCATGACGGGAGTCTTGCCGCGCGTGCCGCCGCGCGCGCGCAGGCGGCGCAGCACGTCCAGGCCGTCCATCTTCGGCAGGGAGAGGTCGAGCAGCACCAAGGAGTATTCCTGCGTATGCAGCAGGGCGTCGGCATCGGCGCCGTTGTGGGCGGTTTCCACCGTCAGGTGCGCGTCGCGCAGGGCCTTTGCCAGCCAGTGCGACAGTTCCAGATGGTCTTCCACTAATAATATGCGCATGGTCTCCGCCATTCGTTTGAATTGATGCAGTGTAAGCCTGTCGGCACGCCGCCGACAGGGGCCGCAATGAATTTGTTGGTATGGCCTGTGGCTGATGGACGACACCTGTCAGTCTGAAAGCGAATTGAAAGGATCGCGATCATATAGTGTGATCCTGATTCATGAAATTGATCAGGCATATCACTAATAACTATATCTAAGGGAGACACTCTACATGAAGAAAACTGCATTCTCGCTGGCCGCCATGGCGGTACTCGCCGCAGCCGGCAGCGCCCACGCCCAGTCGAACGTCACCCTGTACGGCCGTCTTGACGCCGGCATCAGCAACACCAGCAACGCCGGCCCGAACAAAAGCTCGATGACGCAAGTGAGCTCCGGCGGCATGAACACGTCGCGCTGGGGCATCCTGGGCAGCGAAGACCTGGGCGGCGGCCTGAAAGCCGTGTTCAATCTGGAAGGCGGCATCCTGGTCGACACGGGCGCGGCCGACGGCGCGCTGTTCAAGCGCCAGGCCAACGTGGGCCTGGAAGGCGCGTTTGGCCGCGTCGTGCTGGGACGCTCGTTCACCACCGTGTACGACTTCGTGCTGCCGTTCGATCCGATGGCCTACGCGCCGTTCTACTCGTGGGCCACCTCGGCCAACGCGACGGGCCCGAGCAAATACGGCATGACGACGGCCTTCGACAACATGGTCAAGTACTCGGGCAAGACGGGCGACTTCAGCTACGGCGCATCGTACGGCTTCGGCGAACAGTCGACGGGCACCTCGGACAGCGCCAAGCTGTCGACGGCCGTCACCTACAAGACAGGGCCTGTCAGCCTGCTGGCCACGTATGAACAGGTGAACGGCAACAGCATCGCCGGCGGCGCGCGCGACAAGACCACCGTGTACCACCTGGGCGCCATGTACGACGACGGCCCATGGAAAGTACAGGCGGCGGCGCGCGATTACAAGCTCGATCCTGCTGCAGCCGGCAAGGCCGACGTGCGCGGCACCCTGTACTGGGGCGGCGTCAGCTACAAGACCACGCCGGTCATCACCCTGACGGGCGTGATCTACTACCAGGACGTGAAAAACGTGGCCGCCAACCTCGATGCCGACCCGATCATGTACGTGGCGCGCGTGCGCTATGCCCTGTCCAAGCGCACCGACCTGTACGTGGCCGGCGCCTATGCCAAGGCCAAGCACAACCAGCTGGTCAGCCTGTCGCGTGACGACGCCGGTTTCGGCGACACGCAGCGCGGCCTGATCGCCGGCATCCAGCACCGCTTCTAAGGCATGACGATGCTGCGCACCGCGTTCCTGTCGCTGTTGTTGTCCGCGCTGCTGCCTGCGCTGGCAACGGCCGCCGCGCCTGAAGTCGACTGCGTGGTGCCGTCCAAGCCGGGCGGCGCCATGGACCTGACCTGCAAGCTGGCGCAGAAAGGCTTGCTGCAGCCCGATCCGGCGGCGGCGGCGCCGTTCGCGTCGTCGGTGCGCATCAGCTATCTGCCGGGCGGCATCGGCGCGGTGGCGTGGCGCTCGATGGGTTCGCAGCGCCGGCGTGCCGAAGCCAACACCCTGGTGGTGTTTTCGGGCGGCTCGCTGCTGAACCTGGCGCAAGGCAAGTTCGGCAACGCCAAGACGGGCGACGTGCGCTGGGTGGCGGCGCTGGGCGCCGACTACGGCATGATCGCCGTGCGCAGCGACTCGCCCTACAAAAGCCTGGCCGACCTGATCGCCGCGCTCAAGCGCCACCCCGACAAGGTGCTGATCGGAGTGTCCGGCACCATCGGCAGCCAGGACTGGGTGAAGATGGCGCTGGTGGCGCGCCAGGCCGGCATCGACCCGAAAGTGCTGCGTTTCGTGGCGCTGGAAGGCGGCGGCGAGATCTTCACGGCGATGCAGGCCAACTACGTGCAGGTGATGTCGGGCGATACGTCGGAAGCGACCCTGAACGCGGGCGACAGCCATGCGCGCGTGCTGGCGGTGCTGTCGGAAAAGCGCCTGCCCGGCGTGCTGGCCAGCGTGCCGACGGCGCGCGAGCAGGGCATCGACGTGGTGTGGCCCATCATCCGCGGCCTGTGGATGGGGCCGCAAGTGCCGGAGCAGGATTACCAGCGCTGGGTGGCCACGTTCGACCGTGCCATGGCCACGCCGCAGTTTGCCCAGTGGCGCACGCAATCGGGCATGTATCCGTTCGCGCTGACGGGCGACAAATTGACGCAGTACGTGAACCAGGCAGTCGAACGCTACTCCAGGCAGGCGGCCGAACTGGGCCTGATGCGCTGAATCGAATAGCAAACCATACAACAATCACAGACGGAGACAAACCATGCAAACCAAGACCATACTCGCCATCGCCCTGGCAGCCGCTTTCGCGGGTACCACCGGCGCCGCTTTCGCCCAGGTGCCGGCAGGTTATCCGGCCGACTACCAGAAGATCATCGACGCGGCCAAGAAGGAAGGCAAGGTGGTGATCTACAGCGCCACCGACAGCAAGGCCGCCGCGCCGCTGATCAAGGATTTCAGCGCCCTGTATCCGGGCATCTCGGTCGAATACAACGACATGAATTCGACGGAAGTGTACAACCGCTTCATTTCCGAAGTGGCCGCCGGCGGCAACACGGCCGACGTGATGTGGTCGTCGGCGATGGACTTGCAGATGCGCCTGGCCTCCGATGGCTATGCGCTCAAGTACAAGTCGGTCGAAGCATCCAAGATCCCCGGCTGGGCCATGTGGGACGACCAGGCTTACGGCACCACGTTCGAGCCTGCCGCCATCGTCTACAACAAGCGTTTGCTCGATCCGAAGGAAGTGCCGAAGAACCACGACGACTTCGTCAAGCTGATCGCCACGCCGAAATTCAAGGACAAGGTCACCACCTACGACATCGAAAAGTCGGGCGTGGGCTTCATGTTCATGTCGCAGGACGCGAAGGAATATCCGCAGTTCCTGGCCCTGCAAAACGCGTTCGGCACAGCCAAGGTGCGCGTGCAGTCGTCGACGGGCACCATGATGGAGCGCATTTCGTCGGGTGAAAACCTGATCGGCTACAACGTGCTGGGTTCCTACGCCCTGGTGCGCGCCAAGACCGACCCGTCGATCGGCGTGGTGCTGCCCAAGGATTACACGCTGATCCTGTCGCGCGTGCAGTTCATCAACAAGAACGCGAAGAACGTCAACGCCAGCAAGCTGTGGCTCGACTACATCCTGTCGCACCGCGGCCAGACCATCATCGCGAACGGCGCCAAGCTGTACGCGATTCGCGCCGACGTCACGGGCGAGACCACCTCGGCGGACCTGATCAAGGAAATCGGCGCGGCCAACATCAAGCCGGTGCCGGTGCACCCGATCATCCTGCAATTCCTGGGGCCAGCCAAGCGCATGGCCTTCTTGAAGCAATGGAAAGAAACAGCCGGCAAAAAATAATGCCGTCCTGGCCGTCCGCAGGCGCGTGCCCGCGGACGGATGCCGTACCCTTCATTCATTGGATTCATCATGCAAACTGCTATCTTGCCGCTGCCTGCACGGTCGCGCTCTCCCTTGTCGCGCCTGAACTGGCCGCGCGGCGTGGTCGTGGCGATCACCATGGTCGCCATTTTCCTGCCGCTGTTCCTGATTTTTTACCAGAGCTTTTTGAACGCGCCGTTTTTCATGCCGGTGCGCGAATTCGGCTTTGATTCCTATCGTTTCATCTTCGATGATCCCGATTTCTCGATGGCCTTCAAGAATGGCCTGATGCTCGCCTGCGGCCTGACCGTCATCGCCGTGCCGCTGGGCGGCATGCTGGCCTTCCTGATGGTGCGCACGGATTTGCCGGGCCGCGGCTGGGTGGCGCCGATGCTGCTGGTGCCGATTTTTGTCTCGCCGATGGTGATGGGCTTTGGCTACGTCGTGTCGATGGGGCCAGTGGGCTTTTACTCGATCTGGGCCAAGGAGCTGTTCGGCTTCGTGCCCTGGAATATTTATTCCTTCACCAGCATCGTCATCATTGCCGGCCTGACACACGTGCCGCACGTCTACCTGTATGCCTCGTCAGCGCTGAAAAGCCTGGGCTCGGACGTGGAGGAAGCGGCCCGCGTGGCCGGCGCTTCGCCGGTGCAGGTCATGCTCAACGTGTCGCTGCCGATGATCATGCCGGCGCTGGCGTATGCGGGCGTGCTGGTGTTCTTCCTCGGCTTCGAGGTATTCGGCCTGGTGCTGGTGCTCGGCGATCCGGAAGGCCACCTGGTGCTGCCGACCTATCTGTACAAGCTGACGAACAAACTGGGCACGCCGTCGTACCACCTGATGGCCGCCGTTGCCGTCTGCCTGGTGATGGTGACCATGCCGCTGGTGATGATACAGCGCTGGCTGCTCAAGTCCGCCAACAAGTATGTGTCGATCAAGGGCAAGGGCGCGCGCAGCAAGGCCATGCCGCTGGGCCGCTGGAAGTGGCTGGCGTTTGCCTTGCTGGCAGGCTGGCTGATCTTCACCATCATCCTGCCGCTGACGGGTATCGTGCTGCGCTCCTTCGTGCAGTACTGGGGCGAGGGCGTGCACCTGGCCGACGTGCTGACCTTGCAGCATTTCCGCGATATCTTCGACCAGCCATCGCTGGTGCGCGGCATCGTCAACACCATCCTGATCGGCGTCGTCGGCGGCGCGCTGGCCGTCGGCTGCTACAGCTTCATCGCGCTGGCCATGCACCGCAAGCAGGACGGCATCACGCGCCTGCTCGATTACAGCGTGCTGGTGCCGCGCGCCGTGCCGGGCCTGCTGGCTGGCCTGTCGTTCCTGTGGGTGTTCCTGTTCGTGCCGGCCTGGCTCGACGGCATATTGAAAGGCATGGACAACGGCGTGGCCCTGTGGCTGAGCGGCCATGTGATCCCCGTGCTGCGCGAACTGCGCTCGACGATCTTCGCCCTGTGGCTCGCGTATTCGGTGGTGTGGATGGCCTACGGCATGCGTCTGATTTCCACCGCGCTGCTGCAAGTGGGGCCGGAACTGGAAGAGGCGGCGCGCGCCGTCGGCGCCAACCGTGGCCAGGTGACGCGCGACGTCACCCTGCCACTGATCAAGTACGGCTTGCTGGGTGCGTGGCTGATGGTGTTCCTGATCTTCGAGCGCGAATATTCGACGGGCGTGTACCTGCTCTCGCCGGGCACGGAAGTGATCGGCGCCATGCTGGTATCGCTGTGGGCGGGTGGCTCGACCGATCTGGTGGCGGCGCTGTCCTTCATCAATATCACCCTGGTGGCCATCGGCCTGGGCATCGCGCTGCGCTTCGGCGTCAAGTTACACAACTGAGCCGCATAACTAAATACAAAGACTGAGACCACATCATGAATGAATTGACCGTCAATGAGCTGTACCTGGACTACGGCACCGGCGCCTCCGCCAACCAGATCCTGAAGGGTGTCTCGATGCACCTGAAAAAAGGCGAAGTGGTCGCCCTGCTGGGGCCTTCGGGCAGCGGCAAGACCACCTTGCTGCGCGCCGTCGCCGGGCTGGAAAGCCCGAAGGCGGGCACGATCCAGATCGGCGAGCGCAATGTCTTCGACGGCGCGAAGCATTTCGAGATGCCGGCCGAGCACCGCAATCTGGGACTGGTGTTCCAGTCGTACGCGCTGTGGCCGCACAAGACCGTGTTCGACAACGTCGCCTACGGCCTCAAACTGCGCAAGATGGGCACTTCCGATATCGCCGAACGCGTCAAGGAAGTGCTGACGCAACTGGGCCTGGGCCACCTGGGCGAGCGCTATCCGCACCAGTTGTCCGGCGGCCAGCAGCAGCGCGTGGCGATCGCACGCGCCCTGGTGTACAACCCGCCCGTGATCCTGCTCGACGAGCCGCTGTCGAACCTGGACGCCAAGCTGCGCGAGGAAGCGCGCGCCTTCTTGCGCGAATTAATCGTGCGCCTGGGCCTGTCGGCCCTGATGGTGACGCATGACCAGGGCGAAGCGATGGCCATTTCCGACCGTATTTTGCTGCTCAATAACGGCAAGATCGAGCAGCAGGGCACGCCGCAAAGCATGTATGAAACGCCGGACACCCTGTTTACGGCCGAATTCATGGGCAGTAACAACCGCCTGCCCGGCAAGGTGGTGCAGCGCGAAGGCAACCAGGTGCGCCTGCTGGTCGACGGTGCCTCCATGCAGGGCGTGGCGCGCGGCGCCAACGTGGGCACGGAAGTGACGACCATGATACGCGTCGAGGAAGTGAAGATCAGCGCCACGCAGGTGGACAACGCCATCGAGCTGCCGCTGCTGACGTGCATGTATTTGGGCGACCGCTGGGAATGCCTGTTCGAGCGCGGCGGCGCCGAGAACATCAGCCTGCGCGCCTATTCGCGCCACAAGCTCGAGGCGGGCAAGTACTGGCTGCACATGCCGGCCGATAAGCTCTGGGTGTTTTAACGGTGACGAGGTGGCCACCTTGGCCACCTCATCCGTGCTGCCGCGTTCTCAATTCCCCCGCACGACGATTTCCTGTGCCTTCGGCTCGCGCTGGCGCACGAAGCGCACGATGGAGTCGACGGTGACGACATCGATCTGGCGCGTCATGCGGCGCTCGAACGGGTGATCGTCGAAGGCGATATTCGCGCGGAACATGCGCGCGCCCAGGCGCGTGGCGGCGGGGATGCTCAGCGTTTGCGGTGCGTAGCTGGCGCTGCGCAGCCAGGTTTGCGCTTCGGCGCGCGTTTCGATCTTGCCCGGCTCGTTGCTGGCCGCGGCCAGGGTTTCCAGCACCCACTGATTCGAGTTCTGGTACTTGGTGGAAAACGGGTAGGCCAGCATATTGTAGTGCGGCTCATGCAGGCGCTTGGGCGTGTTGCTCGTCAGCAGGCGCACCAGTTGCTGCTGCGTATCCTGACCGGGAACCAGGATCAGCGTTTCATACATGAATACATCATCCATGAAGAAATTGCCCAAGCCTTCGTTGTACAGCGACGATTGCGCCGTGCCGCATTCATTGAGTTCATGCACCACCAGCCAGCGGCCCTTCGGGTGGTCGCGCCAGGCCAGCGCCATGTGCGAATAGCGCAAGTTGTACTTCGACAGGTCTTGCCCGGCGCGCGCCACCAGCGCCACTTGCGCACCCGAGGCGTCGAGCGCCTGCCAGGTCTTTTGCGCCAGGTCCATCGATTTGACGAGGGTGCTCGCATCCGTTGGCTTGTCCTCGCACGAGCGTCCCGCATGGGCGGCACCGGCCAGGGCCAGGCTGATGATCATCACGGTCAGGCGTTTCATGGGATTCACGCTTTCGAATGGTGGAGGATGGCCTGGCCGGCCGCATTCGGCACATAGGCGATGGCTTTGCCCGACAGCACCAGCATGTGGCCCGTCGAGACGGCCACGACATTGACGACCGTGCCGGCCGCCAGCGACAGGCCTTGCGTGGCTTTCTGACTCAGCTTGACGGAGGCCGTGGCTGCGGAGGACGCGCCTTTCGCCGTGCTTTTCAGCACCAGGACGCTGCCGTCGGCCACGTCTTCCACCTTGTCGATGACGATTTCACCGGCGGCGGCCAGCGCCGACATGGAGCCGACCAGTACGATGGCCGACGCCATGCTGGCGTTGTCGGAGGCGTTGGTGGTATCGGAGTTGGCGGCCTGGGCCAGCGGCGAGATGGCGGCGGCGCACAGCAGGGCGGTGGCGAGCAACTGTTTCATGGGATGTCCGTTCTTCATTGGTGGTTACACTTTGGAGTGGTGCAGCAGCGCCTTGCCCAGTTCGTTCGGGATGAAGGCGATGGCCTTGCCGGACAGCACCAGCATGTGGCCGGTGGACAGCGCCACCACATTGACCACGGTGCCGGCCGCCAAGGACAGGCCCTTGGCCGCTTGCCCGCTCATCTGGATGGAGGCGCCGCCCGCTTCGGAGGCGCCCTTGAGCACGATGACGATGCCTTCGCCTACCGTTTCCACGCTGGCAACGACCACCTGGCCGGAGGCGACTAGCATCGACATGGAACCGGCGACGACGACGGCGGAACCGTCGCTGAGGTTTTGCGAGCCTTTCGACAGGTTCTCGGAGGCGGCGGCGTGGACCAGGCCGGGAGCGGCCATGGAGAGCGTCAACAGCGAGAGGGACAGGCAGAGGGGCAGCAGGCGTTTCATGTGTTTCTCCTTCAAGTGTGCCAAGTGGCAACGCCATCATTGTAGACTGTGGGCAATTGGTCAATGAATACGCTACTCGTAGCAGGAAGGCATACCGCAGGTAGCGTATTGCGCTACTTTTTTGCCGCCAGAACCGATGCTATTTTTATAAAGGAAGTGCATGCCGCAAACCCACGCCTTGATCGAAGCCCTGAAACGCCTGTTGAAAGCGCGTTCCGTCACGTATGCTGAGCTGGCCCAGCGCATCGGCGTGTCCGAAGCCAGCGTCAAGCGGATGTTTTCGCAGAAGCAATTTACCCTGCAGCGGCTGGACCAGATCCTGGTGGCCATCGGCAGCGATTTTCAGCAGCTGGCGCTGGCCGTGCAGTCAGCCCAGGCCACGCCCACCCTGATCACGGGGCTGACGTATGCGCAGGAAAAGGAAATCATCGAGGATACCCGGCTGTTCGTGGTGGCTGTCTCCGCCCTGAACCTGCTGCCGCTGGAACAGATCGTCGCCATCTACGACATCAGCGAAGCGCAAGCCGTGAAATACCTGCTGCGCCTCGACAAGATCGGTTTTCTGGAACTGCTGCCGAATAACCGGGTCAAACTGCTGGTGGCGCGTACGTTTGCGTGGATACCGAACGGTCCCATCCACACGTATTTCAAAAAGGAAGCCTATGGCGACTATTTGAATTCGCAATTCGATGGCGAGACGGAATTGCTGCGCCTGGTGAACGTGATGCTGTCGAAAAAATCCACGGCCGCCTTGCTCGAGCGCTTGAAACAAGTCGCGGTGGAATTTTCGCAGCAACACCAGGAAGACGCGCGCCTGCCTGGCGACGAGCGCCTGGCCATCAGCTTCATGCTGGCGGCGCGTCCCTGGATGCCGCAGACGTTCAAGGCGCTGTTGCGGCAGTGAGCCGGCGAGTGCAGCGCTCAAGTGGCTAAGGTTGCGGCTAATGTTCCTGCTTGTCGGTTCTGCCTTGTTCCTCTTTCATTTGCGACAGCAAACGCCAGGCAAAAAAGCCCAGCACGGCCACGCCCAGCAGCAGGGCTGCCCATAGTGCTGCCAGGCGCAGGCCTGCGCCATCCGGCGTCTTCTCGATGGGAGCGTCGCTGGTCAGCGCCACGACCCTGGCCGCCGTGGCGACAGGCAGTGCCAGCAATTCCTCCTGCGTGAAGCCGGGTGCGACCTGCGACAGCGGCAGCGCTGCCGGCGTTGCGCCATTCCTGCCGAAGACCAGTTGATACGGCCCCTTGCCGCTGGCCAGGAACACCAGACTTGCCGGTGTCCAGCCCAGGCGCAAGACGGAGTTGATGTTCGGGTTCGTGCCGCTGTGATATTGCGGCCGCAGCACCCATTGCGCCGTTTGCACGACGGGCATGGCCAAGTCGCCGGAGACCCTTTCCTTGCCATCCATGTTGATACGATAGAACGTCGTGTTGAGCAGAGGTTCGAAGTCGGCGGCCTGCGTGGCGCGTGCTCGCGGGCCCAGATGCAGACGCTGGCGCGGCGCCTCGCTTGCAGAACGATACACGCCCAAGGTGACGGGCATGGACGTGTTGCCCTCAGCCAGCTGCAAGCCGATGCTGTCGGCGGGAATGGCGATCGGCGTGGCATACAGGCGCTCGTCGACGCTCTTGCCCGTCGTCCCTTTCAATGTGATGGTGGCGCGGGGCGAGGCAACGGCCATGACACTGACCTGCTGCGCGGCGATGCCTGCGAAAGTGATGGGATCGCCGTACTGCCAGCTCAGCCTCGCATAATGGAAAGCACGCGGCGCGAATTCGATGCGATCATTGGCCAGGGTTTGCGTGTCGCTGTTGCGCAGCCAATTCAGGGTAGTGGTGGCGATGGCATCCCATTGCTTCAGGTCGTCGCTTACTTCCAGCAGTACTTGCGCGTTGTAGTTATTGGTTCCTGCCGGCAAGGTAAATTGCAGGGCGCCGATGCGGCTGTCCTTGGCCGGTGGGCCTGCATCGAGGATCAGCCCTTGCAAGCCTGGCGCCGCATCGGGCGTACTGCCGCCACGCGCCGTGACGGACAGCAGGCGGCCGTCATTGCCGGTACGGATATCCACGTTGTCCAGTTCGTAGTAGCCGATGTTTTTGCCGGTGACGGGAAAGATGCGCATGGCAAGCGTGTCGCGCTGCGTGCGCGATTGCGCGGGCGGGGCCGTCAGGGCGAAGGCCAGCGGCTTGCCGGTACTGTCGAACAGGCGCATGTCGGCCAGGCTGGCCGAGCGCGCATGCAGGTACACGTCGGTTGGGACGCTTATGCGGCTCAGGCCGGCACCGGGCTGCGGCGTCAACGCGATGCTCCAGCGATAGTCCTGTGGCCGGTCCTGGGGCGGCGCGGCCAGCGCGGCGCCTGCCATCAACACGATGCCGAACATGAGTGTGGTGGTTTTCATGCTGCTCCTTGTTGCGGTTCTGCTGGCGCTGGTGCGGCAGCCTTGGGGAAGGGCGCCAGGTAGCCGATCAAGACCATCAGCAAGCCGACGCCGACAAAGGAAATGATGCGTTCGATGCCGCCCACGTTGGACAGGTCGATCAGGAACAGTTTCACGACAACCAAGCCCAGCAGTACGGCGCCCATGCTCCATTGCTGGCGCCGCTGCTGGCGCGCCGCGTGGCGCATCAGCAGCAGGGCCGTGACGCTCCACACGAGCGACAGCATCGCTTGCACGAACTGCGAGGCCAGCATGGCGTCAAAGGTGTAGGGAACGCCCAAGTAGTGCGACACCGTGCGCAGCAGCATCAGGTTGAACCACACATACAGCATGCACGCGGCCACGACGGGCAAGCGCGCCTGCCACAGGGCGGGCAGCGGCAACTGCTTCGCCGGCAGCAGACGGTAGCTGGCAATGGCCAGCAGCACGGCAAAGCCCGTGCTCAAGTCCAGCGGATTGAGCAGCGGCAAATAGGGCAGCGGCGCCATGGCGCCATCGTCGAAGATATTCCACGCGGCGATCAGCAGCAGCGACCAGAGCGCGCCCAGCGGTATCAAGGTGCGCTGGTACCACTCGGCAATCGGCGCCACTGGCCAGGCGCCAGCGCGGCAGCGGCGGATCAGCCAGGCCAGTACCAGCATCATGGCCCAGGCCGGCAAGTAGCGGGACCAGGCGGGGCTGACGCTGCCTTCGTGGCGCGCCAGCCAGGCGCCGACCTGCATGGCGCCCACGGGCCACAGCATCAGCCATGGCGCGGCCGTGCGCAAAGTATGCAAGAGGCGCAGCGCACGCACGTCGAGTTGCCAGCCGGCTTGCGGCCAGGCACGCAGCAGGTATTCGCCAGCCGCCAGGGCGCTGGCCAGCGCCAGCCAGCTCAAGCCCGTCGGCAGGTAATCGCGCAAGTACAGCGCCAGCAGCAGATTGGTGCTCCACAGGCCCAGGCCGAGCCAGGTGGCCACGCTGAACCAGCGCAGCTGCGGCCAATCGAGGCGCCGCGCCAGAATGGCGAACACGGGCGTCGTGACGGACACGGCGATCAGGTACAGCGCCAGCCAGTGCTCACCCGCGTGCGGCTGCATGCTCAGGTCGCCGTCGATCAGGCGCAGCAGCCAGCTGGTGAATGGCACGAGGATGGCGGCAAACCACAGCAAGCCGCTCCAGACCAGCAATGGCTGCGCTGCCAGCGCCAGCAGCTCGTCGCCGCCGCGCGCGCGCAGCGCAAGGAAGCGGGCGCTGGCAAAGGCGGCGGCGCCCAGCAGCAGGGCGCTGAGGAAGGAGCCGTCGAACAGGCTGGCCGGGTGCTGGTCCCAGACCCAGCTGGCGCGGCTGAGCATGACCATGCCGGCCAGCACCTGCACGGCCAGCAGCAGCGCGCGCGGCGCATGCCATTGTTCGCGCCGCGCCAGCGCCGCCAGCAGGGCCGCTACCGCCAACGCGCTGACGGTGAGCAGGTTCAATTGCGTGGCGGCATCCGTGCGCAGCAGGATTTCATTCCACACGCCGCCCAGCAGCCAGGCCGTGGCGGCCGTCAGGAACAGCACGGACAGGCTGCGCATGAATTCCGGGTGCAAATGGCTGGCGTGGCGGCGGAAATTGTAGGCCATTACCAGCGCGGCGGCCGCCAGCAGCAGGCAGCCGAGCCAGAGGTTGGCCTGCATGGCCCTCGCCGCATCAAGTCCCTGCAGGATGAACAGGAAGGAGATCCATGCGCCCGCCTGCACCAGCAGGCCAAAAGCCCAGGCCAGGGTCTGGCGCTGGCGCAAGCCGACCCAGACGATGCCCGCGCCTTCCAGCGCCCAGGCGGCGGACGTCCAGCGGCCATCAAGGGCGAACGGGATGGCCAGGGTGCCGAAGACGATGCCCAGCGCGAGGAAGGCTTCGGCCAGCAGTTTGAAGCCGTTCCTGCGCCACAGGGCCACGGCCAGGCCCGTGTAGGTCAAGCCGGCAACCAGCGCGGAAAACGCCAGGCCAAATTCAAAGCGCCAGACCAGGCCGTATTGCAGGCCCATCGCCGCCAACGGCGTGCCGAACACGAGGGTGCCATCCACATAGTGTTTCAAGCGCGGCGCCTGGCGCGCGCAGTAGGCAATGGCAATGCCGATGTAGAACAGCACGAACAGGATCAAAAACAGTTGCGTCGACAGATAGTGTTCGGGCATGTAGCGCAGCAAGCCCCAGGTGGTGGCGACGACGAAGGTAAAGCCAAAACTGAGCACATTCAGGACGCGCCAGGCGCGTTTCAGGGCGATGGCAAAGACGCCCGCGTTGAGCAGCGCGTAATAGCTGAACAGGCCGATATGGTTGCCGCTGCCCGTCGATACGAGCAGGGGCACGGCAAAGCCGCCGACGATGCCGAAGACGGCCAGCCAGACGGCGTTTTGCAGCACGGCCAGCAAACACGTGAACGCCGTCAGCACGAACAGCACGGCAAACGCGAGGCCGGCCGGGATCAGTTCATACAGGCGGAAGGCGCCAAACGTCACCAGCATCAATATCGCCAGCGCCGTGCCCTGCAGCGGCAGGCTGATGCCGGGGCGTTTGATGCGGATGCGCCAGGCCCAGACCAGCAGGGCGATATCGGCCAGCGCGATGCCGGCCAGGCGCAGTTCGATGGGCACGGTGATCTGCGCCGACACGTATTTGAGCAGGAAGCTGACGCCGAGGAACAGAATCAGCAAGCCCAGCTTGGCGACCAGGTTGC
Source organism: Janthinobacterium sp. Ant5-2-1 (assembly GCF_001445815.1). Classification (NCBI taxonomy): domain Bacteria; kingdom Pseudomonadati; phylum Pseudomonadota; class Betaproteobacteria; order Burkholderiales; family Oxalobacteraceae; genus Janthinobacterium; species Janthinobacterium sp. Ant5-2-1. The sequence continues at coordinate 118,153 of NZ_LNCE01000025.1, forward strand.
CCGTGAACAGCCAGTTCTTCGCCTTGGCAACGAGGCCATCGGGGTGCGCGATCCAGGATGGCGTGTTGGGGGCTGCAGGGGCAGGTTTGGCGGGAGCCGGCGGAGTGGGAGGCGATGGCTTGGGCGGCACGGGAGCGGCTGGCGCTGCCTTTGCCAGTTCGACCGGCTCGATCACGGCCGCTTGCGGCGCAGGCGCGAAAACAGGAACCGGAACAGGAGTCGGCACTGCTACTGGCACTACGGCTGCGGGCACGGCAGGTGAGGCAGCTGGCGCTACGTCCTGGCCTTCCAAGGTCAGCAGGCGCTGCTGGATGCCGTCGACCTCCTTGCGCAGGCGCGCCGTCAGCAATTCCAGATCGGCTACTTTCCTGCGGTATTGCAGCACCTGCACGAAGGCGGTGATCAGCAAGCCAAGGATGAACAGCGTTATCAATCCAAACATGGGTCAGCTTTCCTGGAGAGGCGGGACGAAGACCCCGCAGTATGCGCACATTACCTTATTATCAAGAAATGGGCGATTTTTGTTGTGCAGGGGAAAGGAGTCAGGTGCCGGGCCAGCATGGCGCGGTGCGGCGCTTTCCGTATTGACGCCAAGCAAGATGACGACAATCAGATTGTCGTGCGCAAGATAGTGCTGTATTTTAGCAATTCCTTAATTGCCGGTTCCCCATGCCATGAGTCAAAGCAGCCAGTTTTCCTTATTGTCGCAACGCCGTTTCGGGCCCTTCTTCTGGACCCAGTTCTTTGGCGCCTTCAACGACAATCTGTTCAAGACGGCCCTGATGGTGATCCTCGCCTACGATGCGCTGAGCTGGACCACGCTAGACCCGTCCACCATCACCAATTTGATTCCCGGCCTGTTCATCCTGCCCTACGTCGTGTTCTCGGCCACGGCGGGGCAGCTGGCCGACAAGTTCGAAAAGGCGGGTCTGGCCCGTTTCGTTAAGTGGATGGAACTGGCCATCATGGCCGTGGCTGCCGCGGGCTGGATGACGCATACCCTGTGGCTGCTGGTGGCCGCCGTCGTCGGCATGGGCGTGCATTCGACCCTGTTCGGCCCCGTCAAGTATGCCTACCTGCCGCAGCAACTGAAACCCGAGGAACTGGTCGGCGGCAATGGCCTGATCGAGATGGGCACGTTTGTCGGCATTTTGTTGGGTGAAATCCTCGGCGCCGTGCTGATCGTGCACAAGCCGCTGGGCGTGGAACTGGTGGCCGGCGCGACGATTGCCGTGGCCGTGTTCGGCCTGATCGCCAGCTACCGTGTGCCGCGTACGCCCGCGCCGGAGCCGGACTTGAAGGTGAGTTTGAACTTCGTCGCCGAATCGTTCCGCAACCTGAACTTTTCGCGCAAGAACCGGCCCGTTTTCCTGGCCATGCTGGGCAATTCCTGGTTCTGGTTCTATGGCGCCCTGATCCTGGCCCAGTTCCCCGTGTATTCGAAGGATTTCCTGCATGGCGACCACAGCGTGTTCGTGCTGCTGCTGACCGTGTTTTCTGTCGGCATCGGCACGGGCTCCCTGCTGTGCGAGCGCCTGTCCGGCCACAAGATCGAGATCGGCCTGGTGCCGTTCGGCTCCATCGGCCTGTCGCTGTTCGGCATCGACCTGTATTTCGCCAGCAATGCGTATGCGAATACGCAAGTGGTTGATGCACTGGCGTTCGTCAGCCAGGCGGGCGTGCCGCGCATTCTGATCGACATCGTCATGATCGGCGTGTTCGGCGGCTTTTTCATCGTGCCCCTGTTCGCCCTGATCCAGACGCGCTGCGACCCGAAACACATTTCGCGCACCATCGCCGGCATGAATATCCTCAACGCCCTGTTCATGGTGGCGGCCGCCGGCGTGGCCATCGTGCTGCTGGGACAAGGATTTACGATTCCGCAGCTGTTCCTCGTTACGGCCATTTTGAATGCGCTGGTAGCCGCCTACATCTTCTCGCTGGTGCCGGAATTCCTCATGCGCTTCCTCGCATGGATACTCATCCAGACCGTGCACCGTGTCAAAGTCGTCGATGGCGAGCGCATCCCCACGGAAGGGGCGGCCGTGCTGGTGTGCAACCATGTCAGCTATGTTGACGCCATCGTCATCATGGCGGCCAGTCCGCGCCCCATCCGTTTCGTCATGGATCACCGCATTTTCAAGATGCCGCTGATGGGCTGGATTTTCCGTACGGCCAAGGCGATTCCCATCGCGCCGGCCAAGGAAGACCCGTTCCTCATGGAAAAGGCCTTCATCGATATCGCGCAGGCGCTGCACGAAGGCGAACTTGTTTGCATCTTCCCCGAGGGCAAGCTGACGCGCACGGGCCAGATCAGCGAATTCAAGGGCGGCATCGCCAAAATCGTCGAGCGCAGCAAGGTGCCCGTGATTCCGCTGGCGCTGCGCGGCTTGTGGGGCCATCTGTTGAGCCACCGCAACGGCCATTTGTTCGAGCGCGCCTTCAAGGCAGGCTTGCGCTCGCGTTTGTCACTGGCTGTGGGCATGCCCGTGGCGCCCGAGGCTGCCACGCCGGAGTTGCTGCAGCAAAAAGTGCAGGAGTTGCGCGGCAAGTGGAAATAAGCGTCACTCCGTTCGCATAGCCGTCCCTTCCTGTCGCTCCAGGTGCGCGCGGAGCAGGGCGGTGATGGCGTCGAAGTCCACCGGTTTCGTCAGGTGATGATCGAAACCGGCTTGCTCGGTCCGTGCGCGGGCTTCACCCTGGCCCCAGCCCGTCAGGGCGATGATCAGCACGTCGCGCCCGTGCGCGCGCTGGCGGATCTGGCGCGCCGCTTCGTAGCCATCCATGTCCGGCATGCCCAAATCCATCACGACCAGTTGCGGCCACGCCGTCTCGACGGCCGCCAGCGCCTGCGCGCCGCCATACGCGACCGTGGCGGCATAGCCCTCGAGCTGGAACAGGCTTTGCAGGGAATCGGCCGCGTCGCGGTTATCGTCCACCACCAGCACTTGCACGCGCTGGTCCGCATTGGCTTGAGTTACGCTCCCGGCGGCCGCTGGCGTGGCTGCTGCGGCGTTCCCAGCGCTGGCTGGCAAGCTGACGATGAAGCGGCTGCCGCGCCCGGGGCCGTCGCTGTAGGCCTCGATGCTGCCGCCATGCATTTCGGCAAATTGGCGCGCCAGGCTCAAGCCGATACCCAGGCCGCTTTTTATCTGGCCCGCCACCGTGCGTCCCTGTTCGAACATGGAAAAAATGCGCGCGATGGCATCCGGATCGATGCCGATGCCATTGTCTTCGACCATCACTTGCAACTGCTCCTGCGCCAGGCGTGCCGTCATGTGAATGTGCCCGCCGTCCGGCGTGAACTTGACGGCATTCGACACGATATTGGAAAAGATCTGCACCACCCTGGCATAGTCGGCGTGCAAGGTCACGGCATGCGGCGGCAATTCCAGCGTGATGCCGATGTGCCGGCTGCTGGCCGCAGGCTGGCACAGTTCCATGACATGCTCGAGCACTTGCTGCAGCTCAAACTCCTTGCGCTGCAGCAGCACCTTGCCGCTGGTGATGCGCGCCACGTCGAGCAAGTCATCGACCAGCCGCGTCAGGTGCGTCACCTGGCGCTCGATCACGTCGCTCAGCTTGCCCACCTGCTCCGATGCGGGAAACAGGTGCTTGAGCAGGGCCACCGACGACTTGATGGGCGCCAGCGGATTGCGCAGTTCATGCCCGAGGCTGGCAATGAATTCATCCTTGCGCCGCTGCGTCTCGCGCACCTGGTACTGGCGCTGGCGCGCGCGCAGCATGGCATGGGCCGAGGTGATCAGGGTCAGGATATGCACGGGGCGTTCCAGCAGGGTCAGGTTGCCCAGGGTGGCAATGGCTTGTCGCAAGGGCAGGGAGTCGAGCCGTGCGTGCGTCAGCAGGGTAATCGGCAAGTCGGACCAGTCCGGCTGCTGGCGGGTGTAAGCGTCGAGCACGGCGTAGACGCCCGCATGCAGCACCTCGTCCACCGTCAGCACGCCGCCGGCGCCCAGCGCCAGTTGCTCGGCCAGTTCGCCGGGCGAGCGGCAGGCGTGGCTGGCGATGGCGCTGCCCGCCAATACCGTGCCGGCCAGGGCGGCATCCTGGCCGGCAGGCGCGTAGATCAGGATGCGCTGCTCCATGGCATTCCTAGGGGAATGGCGTGCCGCCGATGGTGGGCAAGCCCGACAGGATGCCGTGAAAGCCGGCCAGGGCCGGGCCGATGCGGATGCCCTGCGGGCTGATGTCGAAGCGGCGGATGCTGCGCTCGTGCGCGCTGCCGCGCTTCTTGAAGACGGAAATGGCTTGCCGCACTTCGCCTTCCGTTTCGTAGTAGCGCAGCATGATGACGCTGTCGGCCAGATAGCTGGCGTCGGCCGCCGTCGTCATCGAGGTGCCCAGCATGTTTTGCTGCACGCCAACGAGCAGGGTGGCCACGCCGTGCTGGCTCAGGTAATTGAGCAGTTCGTGCAGGTAGGTGCTCTGGAAGCGCTCATCGGGTACGGCATGCATGTAGCCGTTCAAGCTATCGATGACGATCACCTTGGCGCCCCGCTGCGCCGCGTCGACCACGGCTTGGGCGAATTCGCCCGGCGTCAGTTCGGCCGGATCGATCTGCTGTGCGCTGAGCAAGCCCGTGTCGAGCGCCGCCTGCAGGCGCATGCCCACGCTGTCGGCCCGGGTCAGGAGCTTGCTGCGCGCTTCTTCGAACAGGAACATGGCGCACGGTTCGCCGCGCTCCGTGGCCGCGTGCACGAATTGCGCCGCCAGGGTGGATTTGCCGCTGCCGGCGGGGCCGGAAATGAGCGTGCTCATGCCTTCTTCCAGGCCGCCGCCTATCGTGGCGTCGAGCTCGGGTACGCCGCTCGACAGGCGCTGATGGCCGCCATCGCGGCGCGTGTCGGCCGCCACCAGGCGCGGAAAGACGACCAGGCCGTCATGGGCGATCTTGTAGTCGTGCGTGCCGCTGCGAAACGGCACGCCCCGGTATTTCACCACGCGCACGCGGCGCCGGTCAGTGCCGTAGTCCTGGTTTTGCAGCTCCAGCGAGATCACGCAATGGGCCACGCTACGCACTTGCAAGCCGTCGTCGAGCGCGGAACGGTCGTCGATCAGCATGGTGGTGCAGTGCCGGCTGGCCAGGTATTGTTTCAAGGCCACGACCTGGCGCCGGTAGCGCAGGGGGTTTTCCGCCAGCAGCTGCAATTCGGACAGCGAATCGAGCACGAGGCGGGCAGGGCGGTGTTTTTCGATGGCGGCCAGGATGCGCTGGTTGGTCGAGGCCAGTTCGATTTCCGACGGGTGGAAGATGGTGTACTGGCGCTCGGGATCGAGCATGTCGTCATTGGGCGCCACCTCTTCGATGGCGATGCCGGCCAGGTCCCAGCCGTGCGACAGGGCGGCGGCGCGCAGTTCGATCTCGGATTCGGCCAGCGCGATATACAGCACGGGCACGCCCCTGCGCGCCCCTTCGGCCAGAAACTGCAGCGCCAGGGTGGTCTTGCCCGTGCCGGGCACGCCTTCGACCAGGTACAGGCGCTCGGCCAGCAAGCCGCCCGTGAGAATGGCGTCGAGGCCGGGGACGCCCGTCGACAGCAGTGCGTCCAGGCCGCCCGCGTCATCGTGTTGCGCCATTCCTTGCGCCTGTGCCGTCATCATCGCGCCCCCGCTTCGCCACGCCGTGGTTAATATAGTAGCGCGTCTGCTGCGGAATGTCTTTTCGATACCATTGGTAAATAATTATTCCGCCACGCCTGCCGTGAGGAGCGGTGTTGCGTCCGTGTCGGTGAGTTCAGCAAAGAAATCTTGACCCTGCTACAGTATTCACTCAATCCACCTTTTCCATATTGCCATTTTGCCACCGTCCGCCAGCTTCGCAGCTGACTTTTCTGACGTGCCGTCTCTGTAGCTGTCTTTATTTTGTTGCCTCATTGATAATTTAACTCGCTTGATGGTTACTATGTTTCAATTGTAACGATGCTTGACGATTTTAGAATGATCGTTCATTCTTTGATCTGCGTTAATAAATTTAGTCATTTCTAACGACACTAGCCAGCTTCTTTTTCAGAAAGTCCAAGATGCAACCAACCTTTTCCCTGACGTCGCCGCGTACGAGCGGCGCTATTGCCGTTCTGTGCGCCACTGTAATCATGGCCGGCTGCAGTAAAAAACAGGAAGCACCTCACGCGCAGCAAGCGCCGCAGGTGGTCGTGTTTACTGTTAATCCGGCCGCGTTGCCGATGAGCGCCGAATTGCCTGGCCGCACGAACGCCTACCAGGTCGCCGATGTGCGCCCGCAAGTCGGCGGCTTGATCCAGAAGCGCCTGTTTGTCGAGGGTAGCGATGTGAAAGCGGGCACGGCCCTGTACCAGATCGATTCCGCCACGTACCAGGCTGCCGCCAATTCGGCCAAGGCCGCGCTGTCGAAAGCCAAGGCCAATCTGCTGACGGCCGGTCCGAAAGCGTCCCGCTACAAGGAACTGGTCGCCATCGAAGGCGTGAGCCGCCAGGAATACGATGATGCCGTCGCTGCGTTCGAGCAAGCCAAGGCAGACGTCGAGTCCGCCACTGCGGCGCTGGAATCGGCCAACATCAACCTGCGCTACAGCACCGTGACGGCGCCGATCAGCGGCCGCACCAGCCGCTCGACCGTGACGGCCGGCGCGCTGGTGACGGCCGGCCAGGCTGAAGCGCTGACCACCGTGCAGCAACTCGATCCGATCTATGTCGACGTGACCCAGTCGAGCACGGATTTGCTGCGCCTGAAGCGCCAGATGGCCGACGGCTCGCTGAAGAAAGTGGGCGAAGGCCAGGCCAAGGTCGACCTGATTCTGCCGGACGGCAGCAAGTACGGCGAATCGGGCAAGCTGCAGTTTTCCGGCGTGACGGTCGATCCGACCACGGGCAATGTGATCCTGCGCGCGCTGTTCCCGAACCCGAAAGGCGAATTGCTGCCAGGTATGTACGTGCGTGCGCAGCTGGAAACGGGCGTCGATGAGAAAGCCATTACCGTGCCGCAAGTGGGCGTGACGCGCAACCAGAAGGGCCAGGCCACGGCCATGATCCTGAACAAGGAAAACAAGGTCGAGCAGCGCGTGCTGACCACCAGCGGCACCGTCGGCACCAACTGGCTGGTGACGTCCGGCCTGGCCGCAGGCGACCGCGTGATCGTGGAAGGCTTGCAAAAAGTCAAGCCAGGCGCTCCAGCCGTTGCCGTACCTGCCAAGGCCGAAGCCGCTCCTGCGCCCGCCGCTGCCGCTGCCGCCGCATCGGCTGCCAGCGCCCACTAATTCAGGAGAATATTAATGGCCCGTTTTTTCATTGACCGCCCGATTTTTGCCTGGGTGGTCGCGATCGTCATCATGCTTGCCGGCGTGATTTCGATCCTCAGCCTGCCGATCGCGCAGTACCCGAGCATCGCTCCGCCGTCGATTTCGATCAGCGGCTCCTACCCTGGCGCCTCCGCCAAGACCGTGGAAGATGCGGTCACCCAGGTCATCGAACAAAAGATGAAGGGTATCGACGGCTTGCGCTACATGTCCTCGTCGAGCGATGCGACTGGCGGCATCAGCATCACGCTGACGTTTACCAGCGGCACCAATCCCGACATCGCCCAGGTGCAGGTACAGAACAAGCTGCAGCTGGCTACGCCACTGCTGCCGACGGCTGTCACGCAACAGGGTCTTGTCGTGTCGAAAGCCACGAAAAACTTCCTGATGGTGTTCGGCTTCATTTCCGAAAACGGCAAGATGGACCAGACCGACTTGAGCGACTATGTGGCCGCCAACGTCGTCGATCCGCTGAGCCGCGTGCCGGGCGTGGGCGATGTGACGCTGTTCGGTTCGCAGTACGCCATGCGTATCTGGCTCGACCCGGCCAAGCTGCAAAGCTTCAACCTGACCCCGGCGGACGTGATCACGGCCGTGCAGGCGCAGAATGCGGAAGTGTCGGCCGGTGAACTGGGCGGCACGCCGTCCGTCAAGGGCCAGCAGCTGAACGCTACCGTCTCGGCGCAAAGCCGCTTGCAGACGGTGGAGCAGTTCGGCGCCATCTTGCTGAAAACCACCACCGAGGGCGCCATGGTGCATCTGAAGGATGTGGCCAGCATGGAACTGGGCCGCGAGAACTACAACACCGTGGCCCGCTACAACGGCCATGCGGCGACCGGCGTGGCGATCAAGCTGGCGACGGGCGCCAACGCGCTCGATACGGCCAACGCGGCGAAAGCCATGCTGGGCAACCTGAGCAAACAATTCCCTGAAGGCATGAGCTACCAGGTGGCGTTCGACACCACCCCGTTCGTGAAACTGTCGATCGAGGAAGTGGTCAAGACCCTGGTCGAAGCCGTCATCCTGGTATTCCTGGTGATGTATTTGTTCCTGCAAAACTTCCGCGCCACCCTGATCCCGACCATGGCCGTGCCGGTCGTGCTGCTCGGTACCTTCGGCATCCTGAATGCCTTCGGTTACTCGATCAATACCCTGACCATGTTCGCCATGGTGCTGGCCATCGGCCTGCTGGTCGATGATGCGATCGTGGTGGTGGAAAACGTCGAGCGCGTGATGAGCGAAGAGGGCTTGTCGCCGCTGGAAGCGACGCGCAAGTCCATGACGCAGATCACAGGCGCGCTGGTCGGTATCGCCATGGTGTTGTCGGCCGTGTTCGTGCCGATGGCCTTCTTCGGCGGTTCGACGGGCGTGATTTACCGCCAGTTCTCGATCACGATCGTCTCGTCGATGGTGCTGTCCGTCGTCGTCGCGCTGGTATTTACGCCAGCCTTGTGCGCGACTTTGCTGAAACCGGTCGAAAAAGGCCATCACGCGACGAACAAGGGTTTCTTCGGCTGGTTCAACCGCAGTTTTGATCGCAGCAGCAACAAATACCAAAGCATGGTTGGCGCGATGATCACGCACCGCGCCCGTTCGATGCTGTTGTACGTCATCCTGCTGGCCGGCCTGGTATTCGTCTTCATGCGCCTGCCGACCTCCTTCCTGCCGGAAGAAGACCAGGGCATCCTGTTTACGCAGATTCAATTGCCGACGGGCGCCACGCAAGAGCGCACCCTGAAAGTGATCGAGCAGGTCGAAGACCACTTCATGAACAGCGAGAAAGATAACGTCGCTTCCGTGTTTGCCGTGGCCGGTTTCAGCTTCGGCGGTAACGGCCAGAATACGGGTATCGCCTTCGTGCGCCTGAAAGACTGGTCGCTGCGCAAGGACGTGGCGCAAAAAGCGCCGGCCGTGGCCGGTCGTGCCATGGGCAAGTTGTTGCAGATCAAGGATGCGATGGTGTTTACCTTCGCTCCGCCTGCCGTGCTGGAACTGGGTAACGCCACCGGTTTCGACATGCAGCTGCAGGATATCGGCGGCGTCGGCCATGACGCCCTGATGGCGGCGCGTAACCAGTTGCTGGGCATGGCGTCGCAGAATCCGGCCATGGTCGGCGTGCGCCCGAACGGCCAGGAAGATACCCCGCAATACAAGATTGACATCGACCAGCAGAAAGCTACCGCGCTGGGCTTGCAGATCTCGGAAATCAACCGCGTGCTGAGCGTGGGCTGGGGTAGTTCGTATGTAAACGACTTCCTCGACCGCGGCCGTGTGAAGAAAGTGTTCATGCAAGGCAATGCCGAATCGCGCATGCTGCCGGAAGACTTGAACAAGTGGTTCGTGCGCAATACCGCTGGCCAGATGGTGCCGTTCTCGGCCTTCGCCACGGGCAAGTGGATCTACGCTTCGCCACGCCTGGAACGCTACAACGGCTTGCCGTCGGTAGAGATCCTCGGTACGCCGGCGCCGGGCCAAAGCACGGGCGCCGCCATGAACGCGATGGAAGAAATGGTCGCCAAGCTGCCGCCTGGCATCGGCATGAGCTGGACCGGCGTATCGCTGGAAGAGCGCGAATCCGGTTCGCAGACGCCGCAACTGTATGCGCTGTCGCTGCTGATCGTGTTCCTGTGCCTGGCTGCGCTGTATGAAAGCTGGTCGATTCCATTCTCCGTGCTGCTGGTGGTACCGCTGGGCGTGATCGGCGCCGTGCTGGGCACGTGGCTGTTCGGCCTGTCGAACGACGTGTACTTCCAGGTGGGCTTGCTCACGGTGGTGGGCCTGTCGGCGAAGAATGCGATTCTGATCGTCGAATTCGCCAAGGAAATGCAGGAATCGGGCATGTCGCTGCTGGACGCGACCTTGCATGCGGTGCGTCTGCGTCTGCGTCCGATTCTGATGACGTCGATTGCCTTCGGCCTGGGCGTGTTGCCACTGGCTATTTCCAGCGGCGCCGGTTCCGGCAGCCAGAACGCCATCGGTATCGGCGTGCTGGGCGGTATGTTGACGGCCACGTTCCTCGGTATCTTCTTCGTGCCGGTGTTCTTCGTCCTGGTGCGCGGCTTCTTCTCGAAGTCGGACGCGCCGACCACGCCGGCGACGCCTGGTTCGCCAGCCGTCACGCTTTCTAAGGATGCGCATTAATATGAAAAAAACGCTACTCTCCATGGCGGCACTGGCCTTGCTGGCCGGTTGCAGCCTGGCTCCCACGTACGAGCGTCCGGCAGCGCCGGCGCCCACGGCGTGGCCGACCGGTCCTTCCTACAAGGCCGACATGGCCGCCGCCGACGCCAAGCCGGTGGCGGACGTCGCCTGGCGCGAGTTCTTTGCCGATGCGCGTTTGCGCCAGGTACTGGAACTGGCCCTGGCCAACAACCGCGACCTGCGCGTCTCGATCCTGAACATCGAGAAGGCGCGCGCCACCTACGGCATCGAACGCGCCGCCCTGATCCCGACCCTGTCGGCCTCGGGCGGCCAGTCGGCCACGCGCATCTCGAAAAACGCCAGCCCGACGGGCGAAGCGTCGATCAATCGCCAGTACACGGCGAACCTGGGCGTGTCGGCGTACGAGCTGGATTTCTTCGGCCGCGTGCGCAGCCTGTCCGACAGCGCGCTGGAACAATACCTGGGCACGGAAGAAGCACGCCGTGCACAGCAGATCAGTCTGGTGGCCGAAGTGGCCAGCACCTATCTGAACCTGGTGGCCGACCAGCAGCGCCTGCGCGTGGCGCAAAACACCCTGAAGAGCCAGCAGTCGTCGTATGACCTGGCCGTGCGCCGTTTCAGTGCGGGCGCCACCTCGGGCCTGGACAAGTACGATGCCCAGACCAGTGTCGAGTCGGCCCGTTCCGACGTGGCTGTCTACACCAGCCAGGTGGCGCTCGACCAGAATGCGCTGGTGCTGCTGGTGGGCGGCCCTGTGCCGGCCGACCTGCTGCCGCAGGCCGAGTTCGGCGCCGTGACGGCGCTGGCGGACATTCCGTCCGGCGTGCCGTCGGACGTGCTGCAACGCCGTCCCGACGTGCTGGCGGCCGAGCGCACCCTGCGCGCTGCCAACGCCAATATCGGCGCGGCGCGCGCGGCCTTCTTCCCGCGCATTTCGCTGACGGCGACGGCGGGCTCGGTCAGCGACAACCTGTCCGGCCTGTTCAAGGCGGGCAGCGGCACGTGGAGCTTCCTGCCGCAGATCAGCTTGCCGATCTTCGATGGCGGCGTGAACCGCGCCAACCTCGATATCGCCAAGGTGCAGCGTGAAATCTCCGTGGCGCAATACGAAAAGGCGATCCAGGTCGCCTTCCGTGAAGTGTCCGATGCGCTGGCCCAGCGCGGCACCATCGACGAGCGCCTGCAGTCGCAGGTCTCGCTGGTCGAGGCGTCGACGAAGAGCTACACCATCCACGATGCGCGTTACAAGCAGGGCGCCGAGTCCTACCTGAACGCACTGGTGGCCCAGCGCGCGCTGTACACGGCGCAGCAGAGCCTGATCACGGCGCGCCTGGCCAAATCGACCAACCTGGTCACCCTGTACAAGGTGCTGGGCGGCGGTTGGCAGCCTGAGCAGACAGCCGTCGCGGCGGCTGGCGGCACCCAATAACCACGGGGACGCCGACGCCGGCCTTGCCCTTGTCCGCAGGGGCAGGGCCGGCGCGCTACTGGAAAATCATGAACCAAGTTGAAAAGAAGCATCCGGACCCGGAGCGCGCCAACACGCGGCGCAAGCAGGTGCTCGATGCGGCCGAAAGCTGTTTCAGCCGCCGCGGCTTTCACGGCGCCAGCATGGCCGAGATATCGAAAGCGGCCGGCATGAGCGCGGGCCACATCTATAATTATTTTGACAGCAAGGATGCGATCATCGCCGCCTTCGTCATGAAGAACACCGAGCGGGTGTCGAACCTGATGCAGGATCTGGCGCAGCGCGAAGACCCGCTGCAGTCGGTGATCGACAATGCGGGAGAGCACGTGCTGGAAAGCCTGGACCCGAAAACCTGGGTGATGCCGCTGGAAATTTTTGCCGAGGCCTCGCGCAATCCCGCCATTGCCGAAATGCTGCATTGTGCCGACCGGCGTTCGCGCGCCCTGTTCCTGACGATCATCCGCGACGCGCGTATCAAGCGCGGCCTGCCGGCCGACGAAGAGATGCTCGAAGGGCGCTTGAATGCCATGATCGCCATGTACCAGGGCTTGCCCGTGCGCGTGGTGCACAATCCCGACGTCAAGGTCGAACCGCTGATCGCCGGTTTCCGCATAGTCCTGACGGCGCTGCTGCTGAGCGAATAGGGTGCCTGGACGGGGCATGCAAAAAAGTTTGCGCAGTTCGATATGAATCGTGCGCAAAGCATGGCAAAAACCTAAAAGCGTCTGCTATAATTCCCACCTCGTCGGGGCGTAGCGCAGCCTGGTAGCGTACATGCATGGGGTGCATGGGGTCGGAAGTTCGAATCTTCTCGCCCCGACCATTAGAATCAAAGACTTGGCAGTTTTTGTGCTGCTGAGATAAGAAGCTGTGTACACAGATGTGTACACAGCTTTTTTTTGTGACTTTTGCGTCCCTGATGTAGGTGTCTTAACGAGAGCAAGAACTGTCTTGAACGTTGTAGGAATCGTCTGCAGTCTCTTTTAGTATCCGCGATGAAGGACGACGTCACCACAAATATAGTGCGCTGGCTTGGTGCCTTGAACACCTTTTCCACCACCTGCGCCGTCAGTGTTCGTTTGCTGGCCGGATTGGCCCCCTCAGTTTACCCCTCCCTCGATGTCCTCGCGAACGCCGCGCCCTTGTCGTCAGATACCTCGAGTCCCAATTCCTTCAAGTCTTCATGGATCTGTTTCAGCGTGCGCCGTTGCTTGCGTGATCGCGTCGCCTCGGTTTTCAGGAGCGCAGAAAGCTGGAACGCGTATTTGTCGATGGCCCGGGTGGAGCGCCGCTCAGAGTAGGCTGGCTCAATGGTTTCCGACCGAATGCGCTTGATCGACGTGCTGTTCGGCCACTTTGCGACTATGCCGCTGAAAAAATGGATTGATCGGCGCTTCTTTAAGCTACTCTCCTCAAAGCATTTGCCGACAGGCACCCGGCGGCTTGCCGATGACGCGCTTGAAAGCACGACTGAACGCGGCTTGAGATGTATAGCCAAGGCGTCGGGCGACGACGTCGATGGACACTCTTTCGTGAGTGAGCAATTGTGTGGCAAGACGCATTCTCAATTCCGTGGCATAGCGCAGGGGCGGCACTCCGATGGTGGTTTCAAAGCGTCGCGCGAAGACAGAGCGGGAGATATGACACTCCGCAGCCAACTGTGCAACTGTCCACTCACGGCCAGGCTGGCGGTGCAGCGCCAATATGGCACGAGCAAGGCGTGGATCGCGCAATGCGGCGAGGAGGCCAGAAGCGTTTTCACAACCGCATTCAATCCAGCCGCGCACGATCATTGCTGCCGCGACTTCCGCCAGGCGAGCGAGAATGCCTGCAAAGCCAATACGGCCGGCGCAGATTTCACGCTTCATCGAATCAAGAACAGGCAGTAATCCGGGATAGCCTTGCGCTTGCGTGTCAGCCACCATGACGGTTGGCATCAGCTTGCCGATCCCTTGCATCCCGCCGAGATCGAATTCCATGCAGCCGTAAAAAATAACCGCACTGGGCACGGGGTGCGTACTCGGACATGTGTCCACTCCGCTAACGGATTCACCAAGGGGCGCGGCATAGAACTGTGCGATGTCCTGAAATGCAATACCCGCATCCGATAGAAGCTGATGCCTCCCACCGTGAGGCATGAACGCCGCGCTACCGGCGGACAGCTTGTGCAACTCACCATCATCCGTAGATATGAAGGCAGTGCCAACGGCCAGGAAGTGGAAGTAGGCGTGGCCTGGCTTGTCTTCAAAGCCTATGCCGAAAGCTGGACCGGTCTGAATGCGGCGGTACTGGACTCCACGCAGGCGCATGCCGGTCAATAGTTCACTGACGAGATTAGATGATAGGGGCATTTGATTTTGCTTGCGCATTTTAGGTGTTTCGATCAAAACATCAGGATTCACCATCATAGATCATCCTGAATTTTACCTCTAGACTTTCGACTCTGATTGTTTTAGGGATTGTAGAGATGAACAACGATGTTTTTGCTACCGGGCAAACGCCCAACGCGAACGATGTGTCTGTAGAGCCAGTGGCGGCAGCATGGATGGCAGTGTTTTCACTGGCAATGGGGGTTTTCGGTTTACTGACGGCGGAGTACTTGCCAGCCAGTCTATTGACCCCGATGGCCTTCGACCTTGGCGTATCGGAGGCACTAGCTGGTCAGGCAGTGACGGTGACGGCCGTCGTGGCCATGTTCGCCGGGCTGTCGGTGCCACGTCTCACGCGTCATTTTGACCGGCGTGTCGTCTTGTTGGCTTTCACAGTGCTGATGATCGCCTCCAACCTGCTGGTGGCGTTGTCCTCAAGCTTGACAGTATTGTTGGTGATGCGCATTCTGCTGGGCGTCGCCTTAGGAGGTTTTTGGAGCATGGCGGCAGCCGTGGCCATGCGGCTGGTACCGGCAAAGTTGGTGCCGCGAGCGCTATCCATCATATTCAGTGGCATCGCCATCGGGACGGTCGTTTCCGTGCCGTTGGGCAGCTACCTGGGGGGGCTATATGGCTGGCGCAGTGCATTTATAGCAGCCGCGGCTGTCGGAGGGCTAACACTTTTGTTTCAATTGTTCACGCTGCCCCGTATGGCGCCGCGCACCATGATGCGCACCACATCGGTACTGGGATTGCTCCGTCGCCCGGGGATCGGGATCGGGATGTTGGGCTGCGTACTTGCCCATACGGGGCAATATGCATTGTTCACCTATATTCGCCCCGCGCTTGAAAGCGTTGCCCATATAGATGTAAACGGTTTGTCTCTGATGCTCCTGGGTTTTGGTGTCGCCAACTTCGTTGGCACGCTGCTGGCCGGCTGGCTAATGGAGCGCAGCCTGCGTGCTACTTTAGTGCTCATGCCTGCGCTTGTGGGCTTGGCGGCATTCGGCATGATCCTACTGCCAGTCCAAGGAACAGGCCTGATGCTTTTGGTCGCTCTGTGGGGCCTGGCGTTCGGCGGCGTACCTGTCGCCTGGTCCAACTGGGTAGCCCGTGCTGTCCCTGATCAAGCGGAGACCGCTGGTGGCATGGTCGTCGCTGCGGTGCAATCTTCAATAGCTGCCGGCGCTGCATTGGGTGGCATTATGTTCGGGTTTGGTGGAGTCACGGGCGTTTTCATTATTGCTGGCGTTGTGATGCTGTTCGCTGCTCTCGTTATCGCTTTAAGAGTGCGAGTCGAATTGCCGCAGCACGGTGCCAGCGCTGCCCCAGTGCTGCACGGTTGAGCGCAAGCCACATCCGAATTTTCAATATTTGGGTCACGTCAGCCGAAAATTTTCCCATTACCGTCGGGCTTGGCGCTGCTGCGTATCATCGGCGCCATCCCACATCGAACTGAGGCCCGATCGGGTGTCGGCGCCACCTTTTTGCGGCGGGAACACGAACTGACTGATTAACCCATACTTGATTTGTAGTCATGGGCGCGGGCGATCACTTCGGCAGTCTCAGGCATGACGGCGATATCGACAGCTTTGCCACTGTTTTTTGTGTCTTGCCTGGCTTGATCCTGATCCGCCCACCCTCGATCTGTGATTCTTTCAGTATGCGCATATCTGTGCCGCGCGCCCACGGAGGGTTGTCCTGGCGCGGGCCCAGATGCGGCGTTCCTCACTCCATACACGCCAAAGACATATTGACACGGTCATTGTGCGAGCCAATAGCACCCCTCCGCCACAGCCCTCACATTGATAAAAAAGCTTGACCTTCCAAGTGTGTCAGGTCGGATAAAGGCAATGGGAGTTGTTTCAGCTCAACAAAACCATGTCGACTCCAGTCGCGAAAGGCACAATGATGAAAGTCACACCAATAACCCTGATTACCGCGGTGCTGGGCACCGCGCTTGCCGTCAGCGGATGCAAGCAGGCGGCATCGCCTGCCGCTGCCGCCAAGCCGCCCAGCGTTCCCGTTGCCGAAGTGATCGTTCGCGAGGCAACACCTTACGTCGAGTTCAACGGCTCGCTGACCGCCGTCAAGCGGGTTGAGCTGCGCCCGCAGGTGGCGGGCTACCTGCAGGACGTGAGCGTGCCGGAAGGCCGCTTTGTCGAGAAGGGCAGCAAGCTCTTCGTGATCGATCCGCGCGTGTTTCAGGCGGCGGTGCATGCCGCCACGGCGCGCCTGCGCGAGGCTGAAGCGGCATCGATGCTGGCGCAGGCCGAGCATGCACGGGCCGAACAGCTGTTTGCCACGAAGATCGTCGCGCGCGACCGTCTCGACGTGGCGACGGCGGCCCTGCATGCGGGCAAGGCACAGGTTGATGCCGCCAGGGCCGCGCTCGACGCTGCGCAGCTGGAGCTCGGTTTCACGCGCGTCACGGCGCCGATCAGCGGACGAGTCGGCCAAGTCCTCGTCACCGAGGGCAACTACGTCGCCAGCGGCGTGACGCCCCTGACGACGATCGTTTCCATCGATCCCCTGCACGTGTATTTCGATGTCGATGAACGCACCTATTTGCGCTCGCTCGCCGCCGGCCGCGCCAGCGCCACCGCGCGTGGAACGCAGGCGGCCAAGGTCATGGTGGCGCTGGCCACGGACAAGACATACACGCGCCACGGCCATGTCGATTTCCTGGCCAACGCCGCCGATCGCGGCACGGGAACGGTGCGCGTCCGCGCCGTGGTCGACAACCCCGATGGAAAACTCACGCCCGGCCTGTTTGCCAAGGTCAGGCTGGAGACGGGGGCGCAGCAAGCCAGGGTGCTCGTGTCCGACCAATCGATAGGCACGGACCAGGGGCGCCGCTATGTGCTGGTGGTCGGCAAAGGCGACAAGACGGAGTTCCGGCCCGTCGAGCTTGGCCCGATGGTCGACGGTTTGCGCGTGATCGAGCAGGGGCTGCAGCCCGGCGAGCGCATCGTCGTCAAGGGCCTGGTGCGCCCTGGCATGCAGGTGACGCCGCAGTCGGCCGGCATCGACGGCACGCCCATCGCCGTGCCGAAAACCTCGGGAGCCGCGTAATGTCCTTCCCACGTTTCTTCATCGACCGCCCGATCTTTGCCATCGTCCTCTCGGTCCTGATGGTGCTCGCCGGCATCGTTGCTTTCTTCCAGATGCCGCTCAGCGAGTATCCCGCGGTAACGCCGCCGACCGTGCAGGTGAGCGCCGCCTATCCTGGCGCCAATCCCAAGGTGATCGCCGAAACGGTGGCGGCGCCGCTCGAGCAGGCCATCACCGGGGTCGAGGGCATGCAGTACATGTCGTCGCAATCGGCAACCGACGGCCGCATGACCTTGACCGTTACTTTCGCGCAGGGAACGAATGCCGACATGGCGCAGATCCAGGTGCAGAACCGGGTCGCGCGCGCGTTGCCGCGTTTGCCTGAAGAAGTGCAGCGCCAGGGCGTCGTCACGCAGAAAACCTCGCCGGACATCTTGATGGTGGTCCACCTGCTGTCGCCCGACAAGCGCTACGATCCCCTGTACATATCGAATTACGCCTACCTGCAGGTGCGCGACGAACTGTCCCGCATCCCCGGCATCAGCGACGTCCTCGTCTGGGGCGCGGGCGAATACAGCATGCGGCTGTGGCTCGACCCGAACCTGATCGCCGCACGCGGCCTGACGGCCGGCGAGGTGATTGCCGCCGTGCGCGAACAGAACGTGCAGGTGGCCGCCGGTTCCGTCGGCCAGTCTCCCGATTCCAGCGCCGCCTTCCAGGTGACGGTCAACACGCTCGGACGCTTGACCGACGAGGAACAGTTCGGCGACATCATCATCCGCACGGGCGCCGAAGGCCAGGTGACGCGTTTGCGCGACGTGGCCCGCATCGAGATGGGTGCCGACGCCTATGCGCTGCGCAGCCTGCTGGACGGCGAGCCGGCCGTCGCCTTGCAAATCATTCAAAGCCCAGGCGCCAACGCGCTCGACGTTGCGCAGGCGGTACGCGACACCATGCGGCGGCTGGAGGAAAATTTCCCGGCGGGATTGAGCTCGCGCATCGCCTACGACCCGACGGTCTTTGTGCGTGCCTCGCTGGAATCGGTGGCAACGACCTTGCTGGAGGCGATCATTCTCGTCGTCATCGTGGTGGTGCTGTTCCTGCGCAACTGGCGCGCCTCGCTGATTCCCCTCATGGCGGTGCCCGTATCGCTGATCGGCACCTTCGCCGTCATGCATCTGATGGGCTTCTCGCTCAACACGCTGTCCCTGTTCGGCCTGGTGCTGTCGATCGGCATCGTCGTCGACGACGCCATCGTGGTGGTCGAGAACGTCGAACGCCACATCGAAAATGGCGAAGAGCCCAGGCAAGCGGCAAGGCGCGCCATGGACGAGGTCACGGGTCCCATCATCGCGATCACCTCGGTGCTTGCCGCCGTGTTCATTCCGACCGCCTTCCTGAGCGGCCTGCAGGGCGAGTTCTACCGCCAGTTCGCGCTGACGATCGCCATCTCTACCATCCTGTCGGCCGTCAATTCGCTCACGCTCAGCCCGGCGCTTGCCGGCCTCCTGCTCAAGCCAGGTAAGGTCAAGGCCGGGGCTGGCGCCGTGCATGATCCACGCAGCCTGCGTGGCCGTGCCGAGCGCCTGTTGCAGATGCTGGGCCGGCCGTTCCAGCGCGCGCCGGATGCGTATGGCAACACCGTGCGCAAAGTCGTCAGGGTCAGCGGCGTGGCCTTGCTCGTGTACGGCGGCCTGCTCGCGCTGACCTTCTTCGGCTTCAAGGCCGTGCCGCCGGGCTTCGTGCCGATGCAGGACAAATACTATCTGGTGGCAATCGCTCAGCTGCCCAACTCGTCATCGCTAGACCGCACCGACGCCGTCGCCAAGCAGATGTCGAAGATTGCGCTGGCCGAGCCTGGCGTTGAAAGCGTCGTCGCCTTCCCTGGCTTGTCGATCAACGGCTTCGTCAACGTGCCGAACGCGGCCGTCATGTTCGTCATGCTCGACCCGTTCAAGGCCCGCACGACGCCTGACCTCACGGCGAGCGCGATCGCCGGGCGCCTGCAGGCGAAGTTCGCCGGCATTCCCGACGGTTTCCTCGGCGTGTTCCCGCCGCCGCCAGTGCCCGGCCTTGGCGCGACCGGCGGCTTCAAGATGCTGGTCGAAGACCGTGGCAGCGCCGGGCTCGATGCCCTGGTGCAGCAGACGCATATCCTGATGACCAAGGCAAGCGAGTCGGGACAGGTGGCCGGCCTCATGACCAGCCTGGACGTCAATGCGCCGCAGCTCGAGGTCGCCATCGACCGTACCCAGGTCAAGAGCCAGGGCGTGCGCCTGGCCGACGTGTTCGAGTCGCTGCAGATCTATCTCGGTTCCCTCTACGTCAACGACTTCAACCGCTTCGGCCGGACCTACAAGGTGACGGCCCAGGCCGATGCGGAGCATCGCATGCAGGCGGAGGCCATCGGCCGCTTGCAGGTACGTAACGCGGCCGGCGACATGCTGCCTTTGTCGTCGTTTGTCACCGTCACGCCCAGCTCCGGTCCTGACCGCGTGGTTCACTACAATGGCTATCCCTCGGCCGACATCTCGGGCGGCGCGATGCCAGGCGTCAGTTCGGGGCAGGCGATAGCTGTCATGGAACGGCTGGCGAAGGAGGTGCTGCCTGAAGGCATGAGCTTTGAATGGACGGATCTTACCTACCAGCAAAAGCTGGCCGGCGATTCGGCGCTGTTCATCTTCCCGCTGTGCGTGCTGCTTGCCTATCTGATCCTGGCCGCGCAGTACAACAGCTGGCTGCTGCCGCTGGCCGTCCTGATGATCGTGCCGATGTGTCTGCTGAGCGCGATCATCGGCGTGTGGCTGGCGGGCGGCGACAACAACATCTTCGTGCAGATCGGGCTCATCGTGCTGGTCGGATTGGCCGCCAAGAACGCCATCCTCATTGTCGAGTTCGCACGTAGCCTGGAAATGGAAGGGGCGAGCGCGCTCGATGCGGTCATCGAAGCTTGCCGGTTGCGACTGCGGCCCATCCTGATGACTTCGCTCGCCTTCATCGCCGGCGTCGTGCCGCTGGTCTTCGCCAGTGGCGCCGGCTCCGAGATGCGCCAGGCCATGGGCATCGCGGTGTTCGCCGGCATGCTGGGCGTGACACTGTTCGGATTGTTCCTCACGCCCGTGTTTTATGTGGTGATGCGCGCCCTGGCGGCCCGCTTCGAGCGCCACACGCCAACGACCCAGACAAGCATGCACAGGAGCGCATCATGAACAGCCCGTATCAAACAATTGTAGTTTCATTGAGTGGGCTCACGTTGCTGGCCGGCTGCGCGGTCGGCCCCGATTATGCGCCGCCCTTGCCGCCGCCGCTGTCCGCATCGCAGTTTTCCGGCAGCCCAGCTCAGGCCCACGCCGGTCTCGCGCCGGGAGCGGTCGAGGTGGAGTGGTGGCGCAGCTTCGACGACCCGGCGCTGGTCACCCTGATCCAGCGGGCGCTGGCGGCCAACCACGACGTCGGCATCGCTGCCGCCCGGCTCGCGGAGGCCAAAGCCTTGCTGCGCGAAGACAGGCAGGGTTTCCTGCCGCAAGGCGGGGCCGCGCTCGGGTACGAGAAGCGCCGTTTGAGCAAGGCCGAAACGCTGCCCGGCCAGCCGCGCCAGAGCGAAATCTATCGTGCCACCGTCGATGCTTCCTGGGAGATTGACCTGTTTGGCCGCGTGCGGCGGTCCGTGGAGGCGGGCCAGGCGCAGGCGGGTTCGCGCGAAGCCTTGCTGCGCGGCGTGCAAGCGGGCGTCGCTGCCGCGGTGGCGAGCACCTGGTTCGAGCTAGGCGGCATCGAGGCTGAACTCGCTGTTGTTGCCAGTATCACCCAAAGCCAGCGCGACAGCCTGGCGCTGGTCGAGCGCATGGTGAGCGCAGGCTCTGCCAGCGAACTCGACCGCCTTCGCGCCGAGGCCTTGCTGCGCTCGGTGGAGGTGGCCGCGCCCGAACTGGAGCGCCGCCGCGCGGCCTCCGTCAACGCATTGGCCATCCTGCTTGGCGAAGTGCCGCAGACGTTCCGTCTTCCTGCCGCCACGCCGGCAAGTGATGCGCTGACGGTGCGGACGATCGCCGTGGGCGATCCTGCCGGGCTGCTCGCGCGGCGCGCCGATATTGCGGCGGCCGAGCGCAACCTGGCTGCCGCGACCGCCCGCATCGGGGTGGAGACGGCAGGCCTGTATCCCGAGGTCCAGGTAACGGGTTCCATCGGACTCGTCGGGGGGAGCCTCGATGCGATGGGCGACGCCGGCATGCAGTCGAGCTTTCTCGGCCCCGTCATCCGCTGGAATCTGCTCGATACGGGGCGCGTACGCGCCCGCATCGCGGCCAGCGAGGCACGCGCCCGGGCAGCCCTGCTCGTCTACGACCAGACCGTCCTGCGCGCACTCCAGGAAACGGACGATGCCTTCAAAGCCCATGACACGGCAGGCAGCACGCTCGGCTTGCGGCTGCTTGAGTCGGTGGCAAACCGCGAGGCTGCGCGACTTGCCAGGTTACAGTTTTCGGCAGGCGCGGGCCTGTACCTGGACGTGCTCGAAGCGGAACGGGCCGACTTTGCCAGCCGTCGCGCGCTGGCCGTCGCGCGCACCAACCAGCGGCTTGCGGTTGTCAGCATCTACAAGGCGCTGGGCGGCGGCTGGGAGATCTGCGCGCAGGCAAGCTACGACTGTGAAGGCGCCGGGGCGCTTCCCCGGACGAAGCAACTCGCCGGCAGGCCTTGATCTGCCTGTGCGCGAGCGGCATGCCGGGCCGACCCTGTTGATACACGGCGGTCCGGGCCTTGCGCCTTATCCCTTGACCATCCCAGCGTTGTAAGCCAAATACTCCATGTCAATCGCAATACGCGGGAAATTGATCTGGAGAACTCCAATGCAACAATTGATACCTGATCCGAAGAGATGGGCTGCGCTGGCCTTGCTGTGCGCCGCCCAGTTCATCGTGATTCTCGATACGTCCATCATCGGTGTGGCACTTCCCGCCATGCAGCGGGACCTCGGTTTCAGCGCCAGTGGGCTGAGCTGGATATTCAATGCCTATGTCATCGCCTTTGGCGGCCTGCTGCTGTTTGGGAGGACGGTTGGGCGACTTGCTTGGCGCCCGCCGTATTTTTACGAGCGGATTTGCCATACTGACTTCTGCTTCGCTGTTGGCCGGGCTGGCACACAGCCAGGAAATGCTGCTTGCCGGTCGCGCATTGCAGGGAGTGGGTGCCGCATTGATCGCACCGTCCGCACTGACGATCGTCATGCGCCTTTTCGGGCATGACGGTGCCGAACTTGGCAAAGCATTTGGCTTCTGGGGTGCCGCGGCGGCTGCAGGCGGCTCAGCTGGCGTGTTTTTAGGTGGCGTCATCACCGAATGGATGACCTGGCCTTGGACCTTCCTGATTAACGTGCCACTCGGCCTGCTCGTGCTGGCCCTGATTCCAGCCGTGCTTCGCAAGTCGCCGCGCAGCATTGGGGCCGTTGACTGGTTTGGCGCGATCAGTGTGACTGGGGCGCTTGTCAGTCTTGTCTATGCCATCGTCACCATCGAATCTGCCAGCCTTGGTTCGGTGCCGATTTTGCCGATTTCCGCCGGACTGTTCGCCGTCTTCCTGATCAGCCAGTTCGTGCGACGCGAACCGCTGCTTCCTCTGGGCATTTTCAAGACGAAGAACTTGGCGGCAGGCAATTTTGTGATGGCATTGCTTGGGGCCGCCTGGATCCCGCTCTGGTTCTTCCTGAACCTGTATCTCCAGCAAATTCTTGGTCTTTCGGCGCTCGCCAGCGGCTTGGCGTTGCTGCCCATGACCATCACGATCATGATCGTGATGGTGGGATTTTCTGGCAAGCTGATTGGCCGGTTTGGCGTCAAGTCCAACCTTGTGCTTGGCTTGTTGCTGATGGCTGGCGCGCTGCTCATGTTTGCGAACCTTCCGCTGAACGGTGCATACGTGACGCACGTTCTCCCGGCCTCCCTGCTTGCCGCCCTGGGTATGGCCCTGGCGTATATTCCGACGACGATGACAGGCATGGCCGGCGCCAGGCCTGAGGAAACAGGCCTGGCTTCAGGCTTGATCAATACAACTTATCAGATCGGCTCTGCCATAGGTCTCGCCATGATGGTTGCGCTTGCGACCTCCGGTACGGGCCACACCACGGAAGGCGTGCTGGCGGGTTTTCAGGCCGCATTCCTGGGCGCTGGTGTCGCCGCCGGCTTGGCCGCGTTCGCGGCACTGGTGTTCGTTGGATCGACTGGTCCGCAACGAGAGGTGCCAGTGGGTTAACGTCCTTAAGTTAATGGAAGCTGGCAATGATG